>CAYJJP010000478.1:0-1793 GCA_964370525.1 uncultured Desulfovibrionaceae bacterium
GTAAAATTATGTCTTGTAATGTGCAAGGCTATGGTATAAAATGCTCATTCGTTATTATTCAATATGCCTTTCGGTTAAGCTCTAAGTCTGAAAGTAAATTCACATGCGGCTAATGAATGTATTCTTTCTTGGTTAAGTTCTCAAATTATTAAAGTAAATATCCATAAAAAAGTCAGTAAATGGTTGGTATGTCCCATTATGAAAAAACTTAGGACGAGATTAATCTGTGTTTTCTTGGCTTGGCTTGTCTGTTTCAATGTATTAATAGCTTTTGCACCATTGGCACAGGCTGTCAATTTTTATGTGGGACGACCCTATATAGCCGGCCCCTTGGGCGAAGGTGAACAGGGCAAGTATGATAAAAATCCACTTTTCCGAGAAGATGGCTTTGATTGTACGACTTATGTGGAAAGCGTGCTGGCGCAATACAGAAGCGAAACCGAACAGTCGGATTTCATGGAAAATCTTTTGCGCATTCGCTATGTTGACGGTAAAATCGGCTATTTTACACGCGCACATATCATGGAAGCTGAGTGGATTCCCAACGCTATAAAATATAAATATATTGAGGAATATCCCTTACACAACAGTCTTAAGAGTGAGCTTGTATTTCCCGTTCGAGAGTGGTTTTTGCAGCAAAAGCAGATAACACCCAAAGATGCAGCCTATCTGCAAAGTGCGCGAGAATTTCCGCAATATTTTCATGTGTCCATACCCTTTGTGTCACGAGCAAACATAACAGCCGAATTTTTGAAAACTTTGCCGGATTTTATGGTGGTTTTCTTTCTCAGGAAACCGGTTACCGACGCCGGTGAATTTGTTAAACACTATAAAACTGCCCACGCAGCTCAGGTAACGCACATGGGCTTGCTCAAAAATGGTATATTGTATCACGCAAGCTCAGTGCAGAAAAAAGTAGTTGCCATGAGTTTGCTTGATTATGTGAGAGAAAAAGAAAAGTGTATCGGCGTAAGTTTTTATGTTGTACGCTGAGATTTTTTCAGTTGTTCTTATAGGTAAGGGTCAAAAATAAAAGTATTTTTATGCAGCGTTCTTCCCTTGCGTTGAAGAGTTTTTTGCACTATATATTTACATTGTAAATGAAAGTAATTTTCATAAAATTAAGTTTAAAGGAAAAAAAATGTCTGATTATATAACACGTCAAGAGGCTGTGGATTTAGTAAAAGAACATACCACCGAGGACTTTTTGGTGCAACATGCCTTGGCGTCGGAAGCGATTTTGGAAGCCCTTGCCGAACATTTTAACGAAGATGTCAAGCTTTGGTCACTCACAGGACTTTTACATGATGTTGATTATGCGCAAACGGCGCAAACTCCGGAAAAACATGGTCTGGTTGGCTGTGAACTTTTAGAGGGCAAATTGCCGCCGGAAGCTTTGCAAGCCATTCGCGCGCACAATGGTGAAATGAACGGGACAATACCCGAACATCGTCTTGACTTTGCCTTGCGCTGTGGTGAGAGTGTTACCGGCCTTGTGGTAACGGCGGCGCTGGTTAGGCCGACGGGAATTACCGGTATGCAAGCTAAAAGTTTGAAGAAAAAAATGAAGGATAAGGCCTTTGCAGCTTCTGTGAGCCGTGAAAATATAAAGGAATGTGAAAAAATTGGCTTGGATTTGGATGCCTTTTTGACGCTTTCCATAAATGCCATGACCAAGAAGGCCGCAGAGTTGAACCTGCCACATTAATTAGTCGTCACTGAAAAAGAAATTAATGATTTAAAATAAAAGAAATTTTTAGTAAAAACAGGCAAATAAAAATGCCGAAAACAAG
>CAYJJP010000479.1:0-1780 GCA_964370525.1 uncultured Desulfovibrionaceae bacterium
TTTTTGCATGGTTTTATATGTTTTGAAGCAATAGAATTTATTAAGGTAGGTGCCATATGACAGAAATGCTTTCGCTACAACCAGCCAGTCCTCCCAAGCGTTCGTGGGGAATTTTGAAATTATGCTTCTGGCTCTTAGTAATCACGGCTATTTTCTTGCTGTGGTTTGTTTTTTCACGCATTGAAAATCGTGCAAACCTCACCTTAAATCTTGTTCCGGTGGCTACTCCCATAAGCACTACACTTACAGAGCTTTTTGTTGCACCAAGTCAAAACGTGCAAAAAGGTCAACGGCTTGTAAGGATAGATATAGCAGGGTATTCTGAGCAACTTCCTCATGCCAGTGCCTTGGTGCGTGGCACTTTTTCAGGCGACATCAGCTCTCGTCTTGCCGATGCCGAAAACATGGCGGCGAATATGGTCATGCGTACAGCTATGGCAAGGCATGAAGAAAACAGCATGCGCCAAGCTGTTGAGCATTATTCAACAGAACACGCACGCACTCTCGTGCAGCTTCGTGGCATGACTCAAAGCAATACACAAAAATATCGCAATGCTGTTCAAGCTGAGCTGAGAACAAGGCAACAATTACAGAGCGCCAAAGCTAAGTTTGAGCTTGCCAGCCGTCAGCGTGTGGCTATTGAAGATGAATTATATAGAATTCGTGCTGAACGAGTGCATAATCCTGCATATATACCCTCGACCAATCTGAATACGGAGCAAGGGGCGAGTAGTCTTATTGTTGCGGAGCATATTCTTGCCAATGTAGATGGGTATTTGGTTGGAAATATTCCCAAAGTCGGCGATGTGTTGGCAAAGGGCGCTGTGCTATTTCATATCTTACCGGAAACAGGTGCAAATTTTACAATCAGGCTTAATCTTTCCGCCGAAAATGCAGCACAACTGCATCAGGGGAGTATTATCTATCTTATGCTAAAACATGGCATTATTCACGGAAAGATTGAGGATATTCAAGCGCAAGGTAATTCAAATTTTGTGCTCAAAGTTTCCAATGGTGATGCAGATGTTATGGAACGATTGCAGGCATATATCACCGGTGAGCTTCAGGATAAAGCACAAGCAAAGGCAGTTGATGCGTCGAGTATGCAGTCCGGTAATCTTTTTAGTGGTCAAGTTGTGCCTATAAGCGTGGTATTTTGGCCGGAAAATATGCTCACTGAACAGCTTACGCCTTTATATTCAGTTATAATACCTATGCTTAATGCCGTAGGAAGTTTTTTTGAATAAGAAAAAAAGTGCGTTGACGGTGTTAGCCTTGTCAACGCACTGTATTGATTGATTTTTTAGAGAGTTGTTATCGGTTTGACACTTCACCCAAGGTGCGCTCAATGGCGCTTAGGCTAAAATTCTTCATTATTTGCAAATTTTTCTTATATTTCTTGCACATGCTCTTAACTTGCAAACAGGCTGTATGGCTATTACAGTTTACCGGACACAGTACGATGTCAGCTCGTTGCAATAGATTGTCCAATTTATTTCCACCCTTGCGTAAATGGCCTGCATGATATTCAAAAATATGCCCTTTGGCCTCAATAACTTCTCTATATAATGGCTCCATGCGTTCAATGCCGCCTACCACAAGAATTCTTTGCGGGCAATTGGCGCAAGGGCAGGGCGTATTGCAGGTTGAACATTTGACATCTCTTCCTGCAATGATTTCGTCCTTTTTATTGTTGGCAATTTGCGTTGAGCCTTTTGCGTTGGTTTTTTTAAATTTTTTAGACATAGCTCACTCCTTGTGGTCTTTTTTCTCTTCATTA
>CAYJJP010000480.1:0-1780 GCA_964370525.1 uncultured Desulfovibrionaceae bacterium
TTAACTTCTATCAAGCGTTCCTTCTGCTTCCATTTCTCGCTGGTGAATAAGTGAAAGGGCACGCGTTGCCAGTTGTGTCACTTCCGGCTTGGAAATTTGGTCGTCAGCTCCGACAGCATCACCTTTGTGGCGCAGCCTTTCGGTAATGAGTGAGGAAAACAAAAGTACGGGCAGTTGTTTGAGCACGGTATCATCTTTAATCTGCTTGGTGAGATTGTGCCCATCCATCATGGGCATTTCGATATCAGATACTACAACTTGCACGAAGTCGGTCAGAGGCCGATCCTCATCAATGGAGCGTTGTTTAAATTCGTTGAGACGTTCCCAAGCTTCTGCTCCGTGATTGCAAATGGTGACTTCAAAATTAGCTTTTTCCAAAAGGGAGCGGAGCATTTCACGGATAAGTGCCGAATCGTCGGCCACTAATGCACGGCGGCGTTTACTCAAGTCCCACTCGTCGCTTATTTCACTTAAGAACAGTCCAAGGGCAGGATTTAGGCCTGCAACTATTTTTTCTAAGTCCAACAAAAAGACTATGCGCCCTTCAAGTCGAACAACACCAATAACGGTATTTTCTGAAATTTTAGAAACATAGGGGCTTGGAGCTTCCACTTCTTCCCATGAAATGCGGTGAATTCGATTCACACCCGAAACCATGAAGGCCGTGGTAACGCTGTTAAACTCTGTGACAATAGTTTTGGGTTCTTCTTGTTTTTCTACATGTTCTTTACCAAGCCACATCGCCAAATCAACGAGAGGTATGATTTGTGAACGTAGATTAAATGCCCCCAAAACGCAAGGATGCTGCACTTCCGGAAGCTCTGTGACTTTTGGCATGCGGATTATCTCAAGTACCTTCGCCACGTTGACTCCGTAATACCCCCTGTATCCTTCAGATATCACTTCGCCATCTTCACTGTAGTTTTTTTCGTCTACAAAAAATTCTACTATCTCCAACTCATTGGTTCCGGCTTCGAGAAGAATATTCGTTTGTGCCATGTGTGCTCCCTTGTTCTAAAGAGATGTTTTAAAAACACCGATACAGTTTATTTACTATTAAATCGTCAGTTTTATTGTACAATAGTCATATGAACAGTTAGCGGAGTCTTATGTTTCCATGAAATAATACAATTATTTCAGATATTTGACTTTATCGCTTGTTCTATTGTTCCAATTCCAGCTACATTTTCTGTAAAAAATGCTCAACGTCATCAATTAGTTCTTTCGGCGTAGATGCGCCACCCGTTAGGCCTAATCGTAAAAAAAGTGAAAATTTATCTTTTTCTAGCTCATCAACTGTTTCAACATGCCACGTTGGCACCCCTTCAGCCAAGGCCACATCAGCCAAACGACAGGTGTTTCCACTTTGCTTTCCGCCCACGACCACTACGGCATCAACATGCTTTGCAATATTCTTAATGTCGTCTTGGCGTTGATGTGTTGCACGGCAAATGGTAAATAAAACTGGAATTTCCTTAATTTGTTCACGCAAAAAATTTTCTATCTCTAAAAAAATTGTCCCATCTTGCGTTGTTTGTGAGGCCAACACATAACTATCGCTTGCAGCAAATGTAAACGTTTTCAGTTTTTCGAGCGAATCAAAGACATATGATTCCGAATGCGCATAAGAAACAAGCCCTCGTACTTCCGGGTGGTCTTCCTCTCCAAACAAAAGCAAAGTTCTTCCCGTTTCTGTGGCCTTGGCAATGGCAAGCTGAGCTCTTTTCACCTTGGGACAAGTGGCATCAATAATGTGTGCAGCTCTTTGCCTTAGCAACTG
>CAYJJP010000481.1:0-1773 GCA_964370525.1 uncultured Desulfovibrionaceae bacterium
GCTTTTTTCATTACATGAGTTCTAGAAATAGAACCTAGTGTTTGAGCATTTGATAAAAATTTTCATGTGATCCAAGTGCAAGAAAAGTTAAAATAATCTTGTCATCATCATAGGTATATGCGAGTAAGGTCAGTTGCTTCAATACTTTAAATTTGTATACACGCACAAAACTTAAGTCACCTTTCTTTTGCTCCCCTATAAAGGGATTATCAATAATTTCTTGAATAGCTTTGTTTACATATGATAATTGATTTTTGTGCAATCTTTATATAGCTTTTTGAAAAATTATTAGTCTGAATTAATTGCATCCTATTCTTCCCTAAAAGAAAACGTTGTTGTATGCCCAAGCTTAACTTCTTCAAGGCTTAATAAGGTTTCTTTGATGAAAGATAGAGGTAAGTCTGGGTTTTCATCGGCAATGCGACCAAGTACCGACCAGTATTCAATTTGCTTGGATACTGGTCTAAAGTTAATAGCAGCATACTTTTCGGCTTGTTCTATTAATGATTCTGATAATTGAATAGTAATACTCATGCAAACTCCTTTTATAAAATGTGCTCTGCACCATATAAAATATCATCAAAATTTCGTTATCAAGGTGTCAATTGCTTTCAAACAAACGCTTTTTCATTTCAATTTCTATGAGGCCTACTTTCCATGTTTCGTCATCAAGGCGTAGGTTTTTGATTGTGTTATCGCCATTGACATAGATGCGGTCAAATTCACGGTCAAAGGTGTTGATGAAGTTTTTAAGAGAGGTGCTCCTGCAAAGCTTCTTCTACATTACTATATGTTTTTGCATGTGTTTTTCCGCTTATAATGTCTCTTGCTTCTTGCATGACTTCTTCTGCTTCGGCATTATATTGCGGATGGCGTACATCGAAGGGAAGACCGCCCACCAGCAAGGATTTATGCAAAAAAATCTGTATAGCATCGGTAACACTGAGTCCAAGACTTGCAAAAAGCTCTTGAGCGTTATTTTTTACGGTGGGGTCAATACGTACATTTATGGTGGCTGTTTTTAACATTTTGTTGCTCCTTTATGGCTCTAAGCGTAAAACGTATGTATAATTTTTAGCGCACATTTGCAATACAGTATATACCACATTTTCCTAAAAAAGGCGTAATTATCCCCTGACAGGCCGCAGCGACCTGCCAACATGAGCAGGTTTGCGCTTGCTGCATCCACGCCGACATGGCACTTCATGCCGAAGTAATATTGATTACCCTTTTTTGTTGAATGCATTTCGGGGGCGCGAGATTTTTCTTTGTTTTTAGTGGAACTTGGCGCCGCAATGAGCGTTGCATCAACCACTGTACCACCCAGCAATATAACCGTGACGCTCAAAATTTGTACGAATGGCATCAAAGAGCTCTTTTGCAAGATTGTGTTTTCTTAGTAAATGTCTGAATTTTAATAATGTTGTTGCGCCAGGTGCTGTCTCGTGTACAAAATTGATTTTCATAAACGTCCGCGTGGCATGACTATCATAAATGGCATCCTCCACGCCTTCGTCGGAAAGATTGAATCAGCGTTTCCTTAAACATGCCGCCGCCGCTTTCAGCCGCATTGTCTATGAAGTTTTGGTCGTAGCTATGCGAGCCTGTGATATTATTAAATACCCTTCCTTCGAAAGCGCATGTCAGAAAATTTTGGCAAAAAAACTTGCACTTTGAACAATCAAGCCTTATATAGAAAGGGAGCCGTAGCTTCTGCGACAACAGAAACCACGGCCGGCAAGGTGGTTAACACCCCCTTAATGTGCGATTGCC
>CAYJJP010000482.1:0-1766 GCA_964370525.1 uncultured Desulfovibrionaceae bacterium
CCTTGAGCCAAAATCTTACTCTTGTCTTCATTATATAATTCATATACAAAAACCATAGAAGCTCGCCCATAACTTGCAAGCGCCACATGAATATGCACAAGATCATCATATTTTGCAGGCGCTCGGTAACGACATTGCGCCTCACGCACGGGCAAGAAAATACCGCGCGCTTCCACTTCGGCATAGCTCATGCCGCAAGTGCGTATTAGTTCGCTACGAGAACGTTCAAAAAGATGTAAATACTCTGCATAATATAAAACCTTCATACTGTCGGTTTCGCCATAGGAAACACGATGCGTTAGCCAAGCACTTGTCATGTCGGAGTTTATCATAATAATCCTTTGGAGTTATATTTTTCATGGTAAAATTCTTTTTTACGACAAAAAAAACTGCACACCTATATTTAACTTTGTTAATTTTTTGTTTTGCCTGCCTACTTACAGCCTGTGACTCGCCGCTAACGAACTTTCAAACTGTGGTAAAAAGATCAGACAGCGCCAAGGATTTTGTTAAGCATTTATCGCCGTCCAAACAAAATATGCGTTCGTGGAACGAGCTACGCCCTACTTTGCTAAAGAGTTTGTCATATGTCAAAGCAAAAAATCAAACAAGCTTTGCCATAAGGCGCCCGGGACTCAAACTCACCTGGGGGCAAATGAATCAAAGCGTCAGCGAACTTTTGAAAATCTTAACAAAACTTGATAAAGACCCTACATTATTACTAAAGCACTTTCGTTGGATAAAAATTCCACAAGGCATAAAATTTACCGGCTATTACGAGCCATTACTCATAGCAAGTCGCACAGAAAAAAAAGGATATCACCCTCTGTATAAACGCCCACCTGAGCTTTCTTTTTATCGAAATAAAAAGAGAAAATACCATAGCCGAGAGGCCATAGATACTAAAAAAATACTCGCCAAGCGCGGGCTTGAAATAGCCTATGCAAAAAGCTTGGTAGACATTTATTATTTGCAAATTCAAGGATCAGGAAAATTGCTCTATGAAGACGGAAGCATAGACTATGTCAATTACGCCGGACAAAATGGACATAAATATACAATTTCCGGAAAGACCATGAAAGACATGGGCTTGATAGAGCGCGGCAATGTCCTTGAGCAGCGCAAGTGGTTTTTGGAAAATCCAACACGCATACCAGAAATTTTAAATACAAATCCAAGCTATGTTTTTTTCAAAATAGGTAAGGGAGGCGCACGCGGCGCCATGGGACGAGTGTTAACCCCCCGTGCCAGCCTTGCCAGCGATAGAAAATTTATTCCACTTGGAGCTATTGTCGCATATGGACTTGAAATGCCACATGTTTTACTTGGCAAAGCACCCATGCGCGGCATTGCCAGCACTCAAGATGTGGGCGGCGCCATTAAAGGAAATCGCTGCGATATTTTCATGGGAGGCGGCCCCATTGCAGAATATACAGCTTCGCTCTTGCACAATCATGGCGTGGCATGGGTTTTAGTGAGCAAAAAAGCCTTGCAAAAAAAACCTACCAAGAGAACATTGCCCAAGAAGTAATTGACTTTCCATGTGCTTATTGCCCTTAGACTCGTTTAACCTGCCTAAGAAAATTGCAATAATTAAAACAGTTGGGGAGACGGGGAAAGCTTAAGGAATTTTGAGTGAGAAAGGAAGCTTTGTCAAAAACTTTTTACACGTAGTTTATGTAGTATACTGGTTTTAATGTGAAACTTATGAAACTTTTTTTCGTAGAAAAAAAGTGTAAAGCGCGTTTTGAAAGGGGGTTTGGGGG
>CAYJJP010000483.1:0-1764 GCA_964370525.1 uncultured Desulfovibrionaceae bacterium
CGCGGAAGCTTTTGGGCTTTGGCAAAAGTTCCCCTTCCCCCCTCAAGAAAATAATCAATCAGAACTAACTTAAATAATTACATAAAACTATTTTTTAGAACTCAAAGGCACAGCAACAAAATTTACATTATTACCGCGCTTTATTTGCAACATAACTGCTCCGCGAGCTGTAACATCCTTGATGATTTTAGCTAACTCTTGAGCGTTTTTTACCGGAATCATATTGGCACTTAGAATAATATCGCCTGGTTGCACGCCGGATTGTGCGGCTGGCTTATCTCTTTGTACCTTGGCAACATAAAGCCCTTGTCCATTTGTTATTTGAGCTTTTTCAGCTTCTTCTTTTGTAAGCGAACGTACAGAAATTCCAAGGGTAGCTGCTTCTTCTTGAGCATCATTTTTCCCTTGAGCGCCTGCAATTTGATCCACATTGCGCTCGCCGAGGGTGATTACGAAATCCATTTTTTTATCACCGCGTAGAACTGTGACCTTTGTGTTACTGCCGGGCATTTGATTGGCAATGGCACGTAACAAGGCACTGGGATCTGCAATCTTCTTATCATCAACAGCAATGATAACATCGCCGTCTTTCAGTCCGGCCTTATGCGCAGGTTCATTTTCCATAACATTACTGATTAGCGCACCCTCGGTATTTTCAAGACCTAAGGCCTTAGCAGCATCTTCAGTAAGCGGTTGCATGGAAATACCAAGCCATCCACGGCTGACTTTCTTTCCGGCTTTTAGCTGTTGCGTAATATTATGAGCCATTGAACCAGGAATGGCAAAACCAATGCCTTGCCCGCTGGCAATAATGGCGGTGTTAATACCAAGCACTTCACCCTGCATATTGAGCAAGGGACCACCACTGTTTCCCGGATTGATTGAAGCATCGGTTTGCAAGTAATTATCAAATGGCCCGGAATTAATGTTACGTTCTTTTGCAGATACTATACCGGCAGTGACAGTATGCTCAAGCCCAAAGGGATTACCAATGGCCAGCACCCATTCACCCACACGAGCTTTATCTGAGTCAGCAAACTTCAAGAAAGGAAGTTGCTCTTCTACATCCACCTTTAATAGTGCAATATCGGTTTCTTGATCAGACCCTACAAGCTTTGCAGGAATAGATTCAGACTTTCCTGTGGCGCCTTGCAAATTAATGTTAATAATGTCAGCACCGTTTACCACGTGGTAGTTGGTCACAATATAACCGTCGGCAGAAATAATAAAACCGCTGCCTAGGCTACGGCGATTACGCTGACGAGGCATTTGCTGAAAAGGTTGAAATTGTTCAAAAAATCTTTCAAATCCCGGAGGAATGTTGCGCATAAAGTCATTAAGCTCGCGCCTGCCGCCAGATCCGGCTTTTTTTTCCGTACTAATATTTACCACTGAAGGGCCGGCTTTTTCTGCTAAATCAGCAAAATTAGGCAATGTTGACGCTTCAAGTAAGCTCACATTCAAGCACAGGGTTAAAATTAAAAAAGTTGTTACTAGGTTACGTTTAATCATGTTTTCTCCTTGTTGGAACATCCACTCTACATCTTCTCCTAAAGGCAAGCCGCAAATATTAGCTTACCGAAAATAAATATAAGCAAAAAAATGCAAGTGTGAAGATGATTAATGCAAATTATCTTCACAGAAAATAAAAAAGTATATTATATTAAAAAGATAAATATAAATACAAATATTATTACCAAAGAGAAAATGTTAAGGAAACGCTGATTAATTCCTCCGGAGGGGAAGGGCTCCGCCCCTCCACCC
>CAYJJP010000484.1:0-1763 GCA_964370525.1 uncultured Desulfovibrionaceae bacterium
GCAAGAGGAAAAGTTGGTATACACGGCATTCTAATTTAATAGAAAATCCTGGGGGCGGGAACTTTTTGAAAAAAGTTCCCTCCCCCAGACCCCTCCCTCAAAAACTTTTCACGCGTAATTTTTATTTGCTTCGCAAAAAAAAATTACTTTAGTCAGCACTGAAAAAAGATAGTAATGGCTTGAAATATAAATATTAAATTATTTGTGAGAAATAAATGAAGCTTTTTTCGAAGAAAAAAGCGTAAAGCGCGTTTTGAGGGGGAGTTTGAGGGGGAACTTTTTGGCGCCAGCAAAAGTTCCCCCTCAAAAAAAATTGAAATTAGAATGCTGTGGCCTCAACCTCAACTTCGTAACGCAAAGATTTTTCTTTATTCGTCTAAGGCAGCGCAAGCCTTTTCAAACTCAATTTGGCTCTCTTGCACCTTTTTTTCCTTAAATGGAAATGTGCTGTCAAATGCTTCGACTTCCTGCTCTGTCACTTCTAATGCTTGTGAGAATACTGCATGTCCGGAAATATTATCTAGGGCGCCGTCATAAAGTGGCAATGCCAACAACCCCTTGTAAAACTTACCATCAGCCATGGATATGTTGTACTTTTTTCCGCTTCTAAATCCATACGGTTCATAATGATATGGATACCCCAAAGTCAAAATAGCCCGATAGCCTAAGCTCTTAGCCTTTTCTATGGAATGTGTGATTATTTGTTTGCCTAGACCCATGCGATGGAATTTTGGTGCTATGAATACCGGCCCAAAGCTGATGGTTTTTATTTCTTCTGCATTTGGTGTAACAATTTTAGAGTGCGTATAAAAAATCGCCCCTTCAACTTTATCGTCAACCTCAATTACAAAGGTTAACTCTTTGATAAAGTCACTATGATTTCGCATTTTGTGAACAATAGCATGTTCGTTGCCGCCTGGAAAATATAAATTCCAAAAGGCATCCCTAGCTACTTCTTCGACTATTCTAAAATCTTTTTGTTCTTCATTTCTAATCTTTGTATTCATTCTAAATCCTATAGTGTACCAATTGAAAGCATGTTTAAGTGGCTATTGTTTTCAATTAAAAAAAAGAGCACAAAGCTTTCACTTTGTGCTCTTAATTTTATTTATTATCTAGCTATTTGCCCGTTTCAAAAATCCAACGACCATTAGCGTAAGCGATAATTTCTGTCATGTTGCTTGAGCTTTTAACTTTGCAAGGCGCCTTTAAAGCTTCGGCTTTCGTTGCGCCGTAGCACACATACTCATCTTGCTTATAACGAACTAGTCCTACAAAGTTCTTCCCATCAGTATTACGCACTTCAGTGGTGTACTGAGTTGGGTTCACACTATTATAGTAAGCTACATATCCGGAACCTTCCTTTCGTACTGCCTTGCTAGACTCCTTCGGCAATACATTCCGTGCAACATGTTCTACTAAAGTCTTGGCTACAGCTTTGAATGATTCTTCTGCAGCCAGTGCCACTGAAGATGTTGTCAATGAAAGTCCTAACCAGAGGCCAAAGCAAACACTTAGGCTGATAAAGGTTTTTATTATCTTATGCATTTCTGACCCTTATTAAATATTCCATTTAATTTTCAGTGGTTATCGCGTTATGACTTAACGGAAAGACAATTCTACGCGACGGTTTAAGTAACGACCTTCTTCAGTCTTGTTGTCATACTTGTAGCTCTTGCCACGGCCGATAGCAGACATTTGTCTTGCGGAGATGCCTTGACGTGCGAGGAAAGCTTTAACAGCGTTAGCGCGACGTTGGGAAA
>CAYJJP010000485.1:0-1762 GCA_964370525.1 uncultured Desulfovibrionaceae bacterium
ATGAGTGGCCGGGATTACATGTGGGCAGGGTTTGGTTTCAGGCGCCTGAGGTGGATGGCGTAACCTATATCAGCGGCCCGGGGGTGAAGCCCGGAAAAATGGTGCAGGCTCAGATTGTGGAGAGCACAGACTATGATCTTAATGCTTTGACTTGATAACTTAAGGATATACTGATTAATTATTTTTCTGGGGGAAAACCTTTTGCGCTAGCAAAGTTTCCCCCATCTCTGTAAAAAGGTAGTTAAAATAGGTATCTATTAGCGTATTGTTAGCCGCCGTACCATTCGGGGCGTTTATCTTGCACATCGGCTTGGCTTCCTTGCCAAGATTTTTGTCCTTGTAATCGATGGATAAGCGCTGTAAAGACGGGTCGTTTATGTAAGACCCAATCGGGCGCGAGCAGTTCACTGGGAGCTGGGTCGCCGGTTAAGCGATGCATGACAATGTTTGAGGGGATGAGTGGCAAGGCTTTTGCGAGCATGTTAATGTAGTCCTCTTTATCTAGGGGTGTATATTGCCCGTTAAGATATAAATCTTTAAGCACGGAATCATGGCAAACGTACAGGCTGTGAATTTTTAAGCCTGCAAGGGGTAGGGTGAGAGCCCAGCGCACTGTAGCTAAGAAGTCTGTTGTATTTTCCCCGGGTAAGCCGGCCATAAGGTGTCCACATACATTGAGTCCATGTGCGGCTGCCATGCGTACGGCTTTTTCTGAATCGGCTATGGTGTGACGTCTTTGGATATATTTGAGAGTGTGTTCGTGGCAGGATTGCAGGCCAAATTCTATCCATATTTCCGGTAGATTGCAGTTAGCTAGGATGGTAATTTTTTCTTCATCAATGCAGTCAGGGCGAGTTCCTACGCTTAGTCCCATGTTTTTTGGAAGGCTTTGTACATGAGTTACCAGATTGTGTAGGCGTGAACTTGGGCCGTAGGTATTGGAGAAGGATTGAAAATATGCCATAAAGCTACGGTTGTTATCGGTTTTTTCATATTTATTTTTCCATATATTCCATTGTTCGGATAAAGAGAGTCCTTGTTGCCAAAGGCCGGAGCCGGAGCCGTTAGTGTTACAGAAAATGCAACCGTGTTTTGCCAATGTCCCGTCACGGTTTGGGCAAGATGCTCCTGCATCCAGTGGAATTTTTTGCACACGCTTTCCGTGTTTATGTCTGAAGTATGCTCCTAAACTGTGCCAAAGCATCATACTTTTGCTCCTTTTTTTGTGTTATAAAGCAACGTATTTTTCGGAAAGACAAGGAAAAATATTTGAACTTTTAAGATATATATTGACTTTAAGTGCATTTTTCCAATATAACGTCAGCTTATTCAAGGTAGCGCATAATTACATCGCAATCCAAGTTATTTAGTAAGGTGAGTTGACTCATGGCAAAGATTTTAGATTATGTTTTAGGTTTTTTTTCCAATGACCTAGCCATTGACCTTGGCACGGCCAATACCTGTGTGTATGTAAAAGGTCAAGGAATTGTTTTACGCGAACCTTCGGTGGTTGCCGTAAAAAAAGATTCCCGTGGAAATAACGTGGTTTTGGCAGTGGGGCAGGATGCCAAAAAAATGCTTGGCCGTACTCCGGGTAATATTACAGCGATACGCCCCATGAAGGATGGTGTTATTGCGGATTTTGAAATTACTGAAGCCATGCTGAGACACTTTATAAATAAAGTGCATAATGCAAGGCATTTAGTGCGTCCTCGCATTATGATTTGTGTTCCTACCGGCATTACACAAGTAGAAAAACGTG
>CAYJJP010000486.1:0-1760 GCA_964370525.1 uncultured Desulfovibrionaceae bacterium
AGCATACCGGCCACAGCCAAACTTCCAAAGGTATTTAACAAATGGCACTTTTTCAAGACAGCCTTGTAGCGATTTATGAGATTTCCTATGGCATTTTTACTCAGATTCATACTTAACTTCCTTTGTTGTTGGTTAACATATTGAAAAGTTCCATGGTTTATTTAGGAGTCGCAATTCTCTTTTATTTTTTATGATAAAAAAGTGTTGCTACAATATTTGCTACTAGCCATAAAGCTAGTTATAAAGTCGTACAGTTTCGTAAACCTTAAAAGTAAATTACTCCAAGGGGAGTATGGGGAGAAAACCTAAATATTCAATGCCATTATAATCTTTTGTTAAAGTCAAAAGTGGTTCTATTTCACCTTCTATATAGATAGTGGCAATGCTGGAAATATTGAGCTTACAGCTTTGAGCAAAGTTAAGCAGAGCTTTTAGAGTACCGCCGGTGGAAATAACGTCATCAAAGAGCATGACCTTTTTGTCTTGAAGCTTAGCGGCATCTTGAGCATCATACCAAAGCCTTTGTTCGCCCTTGCTGGTAATGGAGTAATAGCTAATGCTGCGTGGTTCGGTCATAAAGACTTTTTGTGTTTTGCGCAAAACAAAATATTCAATATTCCAAAGCCTTGCCATTTCAATACAAAGAGGCAATGCTTTCACTTCAGGGCAAATCATAATGTCCGGCTTGGTAAAGCTTTTTACGGCTTCTTGAGCAATACTCGCAATTATGCTTGTGTCTTTAAAACTATCGAAAAGAATAATAGAAATGCCGGCTTCTTGTAAAGGAACGACGGGAAGTTCTATGTTTAGATTACCGGTTTTTATGACTTTGGTTTGCATATTGCTTCTCCCATTATTTTGCTAAGCTTATTTTTGAGCGCTTGACGAATAAGTGTGCTTTGGCGCAGATAGTCTTTGTATGCATCAAGTTTACTGAAAAGAAATTTTTCGCTGGGGCTGTCGGTGACAACGCGTAAGATATCCAGATTAATTTTACGGACAGGTGCAGAGCCATGTTGGATGTGTTGCAAGGCGCCGGCAAGACTGAAGCCTTCCATGTCAACCAATTCAATGCCCTGCTCACATAAGTATTGTTTGGTTTTTTCCCCTTGTAAAAGTCCGGGCACAGATATTAGCTGGTATGTTTTTTCTTGTATAAAACCAGAAGTTTGTAGGCGAAGGTGCGGTAAACGTGGTTTTTCTGCGTCTAAGACGATATTTTCGTCAAAAAACGTTGAAGGCGTAGGAATTATTTCAAAGTCCCCTGCTTCTTGGCAAGCTATGTGACTGAAATCTGAGACAGTTCCCACTTGGCATGAATCCCCAATGTGCAAATTTTCAGACAATGCTCCGGCAAAACCGATGAGTAAAACATCTACCGTAGTGTTTTCGAAAATATGTGGTACATTATATATGAAATTCATGGTGTTAATGGCGCCCATGCCGCTTACATGCATGGAAAATATCTTCTTTTTTTTCAATTCACTGACATCGGCATAACCCAAGTCTGCAAGAATTTCCTGAACAATATCATGCTCTTCCTGCATGGGGGTAATAATGAGTAGGCCATAATCATTTGGCATAGTTAATTCCTTAACAAATTGTTTATATTTATGGAAATTCTGAATAACTACTCCGGAGGACATAATCCCCTTTGGAAACCCTATCGTTTTATATTTTTAACAGATTGCGTTTCTAAAACACGTTTAAAAGAATTTTTCGTAAGAAAAATTCGCGTGAAAGTTTTTTGGAAAGGCCGA
>CAYJJP010000487.1:0-1748 GCA_964370525.1 uncultured Desulfovibrionaceae bacterium
CCGCACGCATAGCCAAAGATAGCATGGAACGCGAAATGAGCGCCATCAGCGGCGGCATTAAATTGCCCGGAGTATTCTAATAATTAATTGATTATTATTAGAGTTATTATTTGTTTGTTTATTTGTTTATTTGTTTATTTGTTTTCTTGAGGGGGGAAGGGGAACTTTTGCTAGCGCCAAAAAGTTCCCCTTCCCTGCAAAAACGCACCCATTGCTCATCCCTATCGGGATGAGCTAGCAAAAATTAAGAATATGGTAAGAATGTGAAAGATAATATTATTTTTGTGTTGATGAGTGAAAGCAAAAGCCGCGTTTTATATTAGTCTTCGAACTCATAAGTAAAACCATCGCCGGTAAATTCAACATGAATAAATTTTTCACGACTAAGATTTTTGCCACTGGGTTTATTTTGAGCTAACACTTTAAAAGAATCGCTTACCACATAGAAACTTACATCTTTTTCATTGTCATCTTCCCCACTCCAAAAAAGATCTGCCTTTTCGTTTTTACCAAAAATATAAACCACATTATTATTGGAATCTATAATAATATCTCTGGTGCTCTTAGCCTCAATGCCCCACCATCCTTGAGTCAGCCAGCCACTGGATGGATGCTGGTAATGCATGGCAACAAATATTTTATGACTTGAACTGTTTTCAAAGGTTATAGTCCGTTTTGCCTGCGCTTCGTAAGGAATGGAAGCAAAAATAACCAAAGCCAACAGGAAAACTATTAAACGATTTCTCATAAATACTCCTAATAATATGTTTAAGTTAATGATGTGCCTTTGCTTGTCACGTTCAAATGCCTGATATCCCCCCTACAGTCAAGATATTTCTTTGGCCTATATTATCATTTCTCACGGCAGCCGTCTTACATTACAATAAGTTATGCGTTAAGAAAATTGAAATAAATTTTTCCTTAATTTTCCCAAGTTTTTTCTTGACCAGTAGAGCTTGAAAGGATAGAAGACTCTGAGTGCGTCCATAGCTCAGTTGGACAGAGCAGGAGCCTTCTAAGCTCTTGGTCGGGAGTTCGAATCTTCCTGGGCGCGCCATATATTTCAAGGGCTTACTGTAACGGAGTAAGCCCTTTTTTTTATACTACCTTGTTTTGTACTACTCCTGTACTACCTTTCTGTTTTCAACATTTCGCTATAGTTCTATATTTTTTATTATAACATCTTAAGCACTTATGTTGGAAGCTGTCCAAAAAAGGTACGATACACATTAGAAAAGGCACTGGCTTTAACATAGCCAACACTTTGTGCTATTTCTAAAATACTGTTATCGTTTTGTTTTAGTAGATTTTGCGCTGCTTGCATACGGACTTGCATAATATATTTTGCTATGGGCACACCGGCGATATTTTTAAATATTGTCTTAAACTTTGTGGGACTCATGCAGGCCATTTTACAAAGCATATCAATGGTGAGTGTTTTTTCATAATTATTATGGATATATTCCATGACCAAATCAATATGTCGAAAATCCACACCTTTTATTTCAAACTTTCTACCCTTTTAGACACGCAATATCACTATAGAAGCATCACGCTATGAACGAGCACCTTCTTCATTACATATTTTTTAATAATTTTAAATTGTTAAAATTAAAATAAAAAAAAATTACATAAATGCATTTTTTTTGTTGACAACAATCCCACTTTAAGGCAAATTCTTTTTCACAGCAACGGGGGTGTAGCTCAGTTGGGAGAGCGCTTGAATGGCATTCAAGAGGCCGTGGGTT
>CAYJJP010000488.1:0-1721 GCA_964370525.1 uncultured Desulfovibrionaceae bacterium
AGTACTATGATTTCCACAAAAGCAATGGCTGCCATCAGTTTTTCATTGCTACGTACGAAATCGACACAAAGCTGTGCATAGCAGACGATGGTAACACCTGCAAGAATGGCGATACCGATGAAGTTGCTAAAGTCGCCTTGGGTGAGTAGGCCAAGCCAGCCCCAGCCCATGGGGACGCTGTGTAATTTGTTAAATTCTGTTGAGCTCATTCCCCATGTTTTTACGAGTTCTTCCACGGGAATGTGCGGTTCAGCGATGGAAAATCCAAACACATACATACAAAACGTTACAATAAGCGTTACAAGTCCAATATTTGAAATGATTCCCAGTAAGTTAGCATAGCGAACTTGTGCCGGAGGGGCAGAAACATCGTTGTTATCCATGATACACTCCTTTTATTCCTTGGCTGGTGCGGGTTGGGTTTGTGCCGGTTGTTCGACCTTAGTTGTTGGCGCATCGGTATCACTTGGGAGGGTGACGAAACCTTTATAGAGGGCTTGTGCGCCTGCAAAAAGAAGTACTCCGATAACAAGGATTCTGATGAATTTAGGATTGGCAAGGGCAAGTAATTTTACACCTACCACGGAACCTGCCATAAGACCGACGATGGATGGAACGGCAATCATGGGCAGTACGGCGCCTTGATTGAGGTAAACCCACGCTGCGGAAGTATCGGCAATGGAGAGTAAGAATTTAGATGTGCCCACAGAAATTTTTAAGGGAACGCCCATAAGAAGGTTAAGCACCGGAACATTGGCCCAGCCAGCGCCAAGGCCGAACATACCGGCCATGATACCAATTATGATGAAAAGTAGCATACCTTGTAAGGTTCTGTGTGTTTTCCATGCAATTTTTTCATTGTTGCTTGGGTCAAGAAATATGCCTTGCATGCCAAAGGCAACGCTGAGTGCGTCTTGTTTGTTAACAACCGGAACAACAGAGTTTTTTGCCATCAAAAGTAAAACGGCTATACCCATAATGGTGGCGCCAAGACAGAGCTGTGTAATGTGCGCCGGTAGTGCCAAACCGATCATAGCACCGATGATGGAAAAAGTTGAGGCTACAAGGGCGATGGGTAGTGCGAGCCGCAAGCTGGCAAAATTACGCCTTAATAACCCAGGACCGGCAGCAAGGGCGCCGGCTAGAGCCACCATAAGACCTGCGCCGCGCACAAAGTCCAAGTGGAACGGGAAAAATCCACTGACAAGCGGCACAAAGAGTACGCCGCCACCGACTCCTGCAAGTACGGCAATGATGCCAAGTACAAAGCAGAATATTAAGAGTGCTAAGGGCCAAATCCACCAAGCAACGGCGGTGCCGGACGCAGCACTGGCTGCATTTTGCAACTCTTGGCTTGTGCCTACAGCGGCATCGGCCGCCAGTGCTACACTACACAGGCTTAAGAGCATAAGCCCGCATAAAAGAAAGACTTTACGAATTGACATGAAAAACCCCCTATGTATTTAATTTTCCTAATGCCATTTTGAGAAAAAAAGCACAATGTAGTATGCTTAAGTTCTATCAGTATACTTACTTGGTATTCCAAGTTTGTAAGCTTATTTGCGACTCAACGTGTGCTAAACAATTATTCTAATGAAATTATAGACGGTTACGACATAATACGTCCATGTTTACGCCTTATGTCATTTTTTAATAATTCTTAACAATATGCAATAGCGTATTTATTCATTCTTGGCAAGAAAAGATATGTGTTTTTTTTT
>CAYJJP010000489.1:0-1714 GCA_964370525.1 uncultured Desulfovibrionaceae bacterium
ATTTGAAATAGTCCTCATGCACAGCAAAATTATTTTTCTCGCCGCCATGAATGGGACAAGGAATACGCTTTTTCGCTTCAATGCCATACATGCCAAGCACTTGGGGAACACTTACTAGGGATTTTAGGTCATGACTATTCATGAGCGTTTTCCCCTAAGAATACCAATGCTCAAAATACTCAATATCCCCAAAATTGAATTGTGGGTATTTTGAGAATATTGAGAAGGCATGTTTGAGATGTTAAAATGACGCATAGTTCCCTCCTGCAAATTGAGGGTTCACGGCATACTTTATGGACGTGGGTCTGCCTGCTGTCCGCTGGATGGGCAGGGGTAGCTTCTTGATATAGTGATGTTCTTCAAGCAGAGCTAAGCTTTTATTCACCTCCTCTTGTTTTTTGATGCGACCTTTGACGCTTTGAAAGCAGTCCCTTGCGGAGAAATTGCTTTGTCCTGTGCTTGCAATCCATGTCAGGATTTTCTTAGCCACTTGTAGCTCTTCATCATCGAACATAAAACCATAAGCTCGCTTGGCGTGGGCAATGAGAAAGAGCATAATATTGCACGCATTTTCTACTGTATCAGCCTGTATCAATTCATTTTGTGGTTGACTATGTAAAGCACAGTGCAAAAGACCTGTAATGCGGGCTAGCGTTCCCTTTTTTCCTGCCCAGTCACGCATATTGGCAAGCTCATGGCCTTCACGCATAGATATTTCAAGCCTATCCATAAAATCAGCGTATATTTTGAGAGCTTCTGCTGTCATGGATAGGGTGTATGGTTGGTTGTCTGGTTGTGGCATATCCAGAAAGTGCTTGATAAGATTATCGTAATTTCTGGCAAGGCTTTCATTGACAGGTGGCGTATTAAAAGTTCTGTAGCCCACTTTTGATGCAGGAATGACATAGAGAAAACGTGCATCCAAGCCTCTGCCCCTAAAGGCTTCGCTATTATCTCGATTTTTCAGCAAATAAGGCTGTATCAAGAATAAAAGTGTCAAGCATGGATTTTTGATAAAAATTGGCTTGTGACCTTTTCTGTCAATGCGTACATTTTCGTTATTATAGGCTTTTAAAATCAAATCCAGATTGGGTACGCCCTTGGCGTATCGCCCGGCAATAGTGGCGAAAAAACCGCCTTCGGCTTCAGCAATGGTCAATCTACCACCTTGATTTTCAAGGATTGCACCCAAGCTTTCAGGCGTTACGTCATCGGCAAAAAGACGTGTATAACATGGTACGTCTGCAAGCTCCTTTTCAAGCGTAGCAATTTCTTGAGAAAGGCTTTGCAGCTCTGCCATGTCCTTGATTTTCGCTGCCTTAGCTCTTTTGCCTTCAATGAGTTTTTCAATGGTTTTATTGGTGCTGATGGTCTCTTGAATGCGCTCTTTTTCTTTAAGGTGTTGTTCATCCTCCCACTCTTCTAGTGGACGTTTAAGGCGTTTTAAGGTGGGGCTTTTGAGCTCGCTTGGCTCTGCTGTAATGAGAATGTAGAGATTCAGCGGCTCAACATAACCCTGTTTTAGTTCCACTTGGAACTTCCCCTGCACAGCTGTGGCCAGACATGCCAAAGCGCAGAAAAGCGGCATTTCAAAGGCTGTTTGATAATGACTTGCACATTCCAAAGCATAATCCCGTAAAATTTCAGGAATATGCTTCGGAGCTAAGCAAGGTAGTGTGCCTACGTCATTAAGCGGTACAATATTCTCCCAAGG
>CAYJJP010000490.1:0-1713 GCA_964370525.1 uncultured Desulfovibrionaceae bacterium
TTTTCACGGCGCAATTGCTCGGCGTGTGCTTTTTCGGCGGCTTGTTTTTCACGTTGCAATTGCTCGGCGAGTGCCTTTTCGGCAGCTTCCTTTTCACGGCGCAATTGAGCGGCATGAGCCTTGGCGGTTGCTTCCTTATCACGGCGCATTTGCTCAGCATAAGCTTTTTCTGCGGCTTCTTTTTCTCGGAGTAATTGTTCTGCCAATGCCTTTTCGGCCGCTTCCTTTTCACGAAGCAATTGAGCGGCGTGGGCTTTTTTAGCGGCTTGTTTTTCACGTTGCAGTTGTTCGGCCAATGCTTTTTCAGCAGCTTCCTTTTCACGACGCAATTGCTCGGCATGTGCTTTTTCATTGGCCTTTTTTGCTCGGTCAAATTGCTCGGTGTACGCTCTTTCGGCGGCTTGTTTTTCACGAAGCAATTGCACAGCATAGGCTTTTTCAGCCGCTTCTTTTTCACGGAGTAATTGAGCGGCATGAGCCTTTTCAGCGGCTTGTTTTTCACGATGCAACTGTTCGGCTAAAGCCTTTTGGGCAGCGTCCTTTTCACGGCGTAATTGTTCGGCATGTGCTTTTTGAGCGGCTTCTTTGTCACGGCGCAATTGCTCAGCTTGTGCTTTTTTGGCAGCGTTTTCTTTTTCAAGGCGCAATTGCTCAGCCAGCGCTTTTTCCGCAGCTTCTTTTTCACGGAGCAATTGCTCAGCCAGCGCTTTTTCGGCAGCTTCTTTTTCACGGAGCAATTGCTCAGCCAGCGCTTTTTCAGCAATTTCTTTTTCACGGAGCAATTGCTCAGCTTGTGCTTTTTTTGCAATATCGGCAGCTTGCTGTGCGGCTGTTTGTATAGAAGATTCAATTTTCTGTACTAAGGCCGTAGTTGCATTGTGCATATCTCCCTTAGGATATGAGCGCAAGGACATATTTAAAAGCTTCAAAGCTTCTTGTGGTTTGTTCAACTGTTCCCAAAGGATGGAACCAGCTTGCAAAAGTGCATCGTCAGCAAGTACGCTGTGTCCAAAGGCAGCGGCAAGTTCTTTATAGCGGCTGACAGCCAAAGTATAATGCTTTAAAGATTCATCTGTTTGCGCAAGGTCATCATCTTTAAATGCATGGGCTGCATACTCAAGCGCCTTGGCAGAACGCAGTAGAGCAGCAGGGCGATTGGGCCACTTTTTATCCATATTATAAATGGTGTAAAATTCATTGGCAATGCCCAAAAAATCCTCTTCGTCAACATGTGCAGTTGTGCGCAAGGCAGCAAATCTTGCTTTGGTAACTGTGTAACGATCCTTGGTATTTTGGGTCATTTGCTTTGGCGCCGGCTGGCGTTCTTGCGTACCGGCTTTGGGATTATAAAAAGCAACAACCATAGTCACAAAGACGAGCATAAAAAGAATGGCAGGCCAAAGCCTTCGCATAAGAGAGGGGCGTCGAATTTCTGGCGCTGGTTCCGGCTTTGGTTCCGGCTTAGGGATGGCCTTTGAAGCAGGCTTTTTCTTTGCAAATTTGACAGCCATAACTACCTAACTCATTGTTTTATTATCATTAAAACTCTTAGTTTGTTTTTCAAAATATCTTCTAATGTAATTATTACATATTATTATTGAAAAATCAAATGCATTTTATGTGCCAAAATGGTAGTTCGTTCACTGAAGTTACTATACTTCACGGCATTCTAATTTGAGATATTTTTTGGGGGAAAACTTTTGCTAGCGCCAA
>CAYJJP010000491.1:0-1706 GCA_964370525.1 uncultured Desulfovibrionaceae bacterium
TTTCAGTAATACTCTGTAATATAAAACATTCAAAAGAATTTTTCATAAGAAAAATAATTAATCAGTGTATCCTTTAGTATCATTTAATAAAGATATGAAAGACTATTTTTGTTGTTGCTGAGTTAAGGCAAAAGCCACGTTGATTATTTTTTTTGGGCAGTACACTATAACAAAGTTTATTTAATCAGCATCGCCTCAATTTATATTGTACTGTCACTCTCGTCAATGTAATTTTAGTTGACTTATGGCATAGAAAAAGCGCATTGTCTGTTCATACATTTAGCTTTAGTACATCTTTAAAAGCATTTGATGGGGAGTAAATATGCAGTATTTTAAAAGAGTTATGTTGCTCTGTTTTCTACTGACAAGCATTATCTATCCGCAAAGGTTTGCCGGCGCTTCCGCTGTTTGTCCTGAGCGTATAGTTGATGCGAAATTTAATGTACAAGGTTGGCTCAAAAAAAATTCTTCGGACAAATACATCATATCTTTCAACAGCTATGAACCTGATTTTTCAATAGAAATAAACGAAGCGCAAGTAAAAGAATACTTTAAAAATCCTTATGCCTTGCACACCATATACTTTAAGCTTGAGCAAAAAATTCTTGAGCAAGATGGTAATAAAATTTGTGCTGTTGTGGCCGTATTTCTTGAAGCTGAATTAGCACATAGAGCTAATATTTCAAGTTCTTACGACAGTGCTTGCTATACAAAAACTTTTGAGCCCATAACTATTTCCGGTACATTGACTGAAATAACAGGCACCAGTGATTTTGATGTTATTGTTGTTAAGGATGGAACTGTAAGTAGTGATATTGTTTGTAGCAGCGAACAAGCCGAAACATTTTTTGGTGATGCTGCCCTTGGCAAAAAAGTTTCCGTTACTTATACTCCCAAGCAAATGCGATTGGATTCTTATTGCTTGCGACCGTTTTTTATACAATCAGGGACACTGATTGCACAAACTGAAGCGGCAACTACGGAAGCAATTACGGAAGCAATTACGGCAGCAACTACAGTGACAGACGAGGCGGTCACGGCTGTGGATGCAAAAAAAATTGCCATTTATGTACAAACTTTACAAAACTTCCCAAAAAATGTTTCTCCATTGGGAAAATATATACTGATGGCAAAAGATGCATATTTTAAATCATTTACGCTTGAAGATTCTGCGCCCAATCGCCAAGCCGGCTTTGAAGCTTTTTATGACTATTATTTAAATATATTAGCTGAAATATCCAAGGATAGCGATGGATTTTTGAAAAAACTTGAAAAAATTGCCAACGGGAAAGCTCGGGGAGCAAATTATGCGGAAAAATACGGCTTTAATATTTTGCGCCAAAATAAGGGGCCGTATGTTGTAAAAATAGACCCTGTATATTTACAAAATACATTTAAAGGATATATTGCTGGTGCATGGACAGATTATTTTGCTTTCGAAAGCGTAAACCAAGAGTCATATGTGCTTGGTATTATAGACAAAAATTACAAAATAGTGCAGGAAAAAATCTTATTGGGCGAAACATATTTGAAAAAATACCCTGAATCGCCGCTCTTGCAAAAAGTAAAAGAAGCTCTTATGGATTGATTTTATTGCCGTGCATTAAACTTTCACACAAATTAATCAGCGTTTCCCTAAAAAACGATTATAACACACTAAAGGAACAGTTATGGACATAGTTCGTCCCTTAAAGGATAAAAACGCA
>CAYJJP010000492.1:0-1698 GCA_964370525.1 uncultured Desulfovibrionaceae bacterium
GCTTTGGCAAAAGTTCCCCTTCCCCCTCAAAAAAATAATTAATCAGTGTATCCTTAATAAAAGCGTTTTGAGGGGTTGGCAAAAGTTCCCCTTCCCCCTCAAAAAAAATAATTAATCAGTTATGATTTCATGCCAAGTTCGATAAGTTTTTCAAGTAGCGCGGCAAAGTCATAGCCGACGGCTTGTGCTTCTTGTGGTACGAGGCTTGTTGGAGTCATGCCGGGTAAGGAGTTTGTTTCGAGAGTAAAAATTGTTCCATCGGCCATGATGCGAAAGTCTGTGCGGCTGTAGCCGTAGAGTCCTAGGGCGCGATGGGCTTTCAGAGCTAGTTCTTGCATTCGTGCATTGATTGCTTCTGGTAAGGGAGCCGGGCAGATTTCTTCGGCGCCGCCTGTTTCGTATTTGCTGCTATAGTCGAAAAAGCTTCCTGCCAGTGGGCGAATGAGTATGGGGGGCAGTGGCAGGTCATCCAGGACGCCGCAGGTAGCGTCTTCGCCTTCGATGCTAGGTTCAATGATTGCTTCACAGCCTGCATTAAAGATTTCTTGAAGGGCTTTGTGGAGCGATGTGTGGTCGTGCACACAAAAAAGCAATAGTGAGGAGCCGCCGGTATTGCTTTTTATGAATAGTGGGTATGGTAGTTTTGGTTGCCAATCCATTGGCGGAAGCGTTGGTAAGAATTCCCAATCCGGGGTGGGAATTTCTGATTTTACATAAATCTGCTTGGTAGCTGCTTTGTGTAGGGCAAGAAATGAGGCTCGTGCGCCGCTGCCTTGATAGGGCAGTCCCACTGAGTCTAGCATGGCCTGCACAAGGCCGTCTTCTCCCGGCGCACCGTGCAGGTTAATGAAGGCAAAGTCATGCTGACTTGCGAGGTCTAAAATATTATTAAAATGTTCAGACAGGTCGCAAAAGGTTACTGAATGTCCGTTTGCAGTGAGGGCTTTTTCTATGCCGCGAGCACCGACTAAAGAAACTTCACGCTCGCTTGACCAACCGCCCGCTATTAAAAGAATACGCATGCAATTCAACCTCCAATTGCGCACTCAGCGCATTTTCAATACTCACACCTTGTTCATAAGATGCAGTAATGGTTTTTCGGTGTTCTTCCGTTGTGCCGTAGCGCTTTAGCAAGTCTTCGTAGCGTTCCTCCAGCGTCACACAACCATCATGCATAATTCGCTTATCGGCATAAATTATTATGAAAGGTAATTGACAAATATTTTCCGGCAAGGGAAAGGGCCAATGCACATGCATTGCCACGCCTTGGGCAATATGCCTGTTACCAAAAGCTTCAATGACCCAAGAGGCTCCGGTTTGAGCATGGCTTCCTCCGTGTGCAATGGTGTAGCTTTTGGCCACATCGTGCAAAAGCGCCGATGAGCGCACAGAGTCTACACAGATTTCAATTCCTTTTTTTTGCACAAGTTGTGCTATGGCCGTGGCAAACTCTGCTACAACCAAGGAATGGGCGCGCACATTGCCTAATACATTATAATGGTCCCAAAGAGCAATGCATTCAGCATCTGAGGGAATTTTCCCAAAAGCAGACACATCCTGTTTTTTGCCTTCCAATTCATCTTGAATGCTCTGTTCAGAAAAGGAGAGCACCGGTAAATTCGCCAACGGGTGTATATTTTTTATTGTAGTCATAAATGTATTATGCCAAGAGAGTTGCTTTTTGCCAAGATTTTTTTT
>CAYJJP010000493.1:0-1691 GCA_964370525.1 uncultured Desulfovibrionaceae bacterium
TATACTTTTCTCGACTCCGCACCGCAGTGCATAAGTTGCTGGGATGAAAACTATGAAAGTATTTACTGTAATAAGGCTTATCTTGATGTATTCAACTTGCCTGATATGGCAACGTTTAAAAGCGTTCATCAAGAACTGTACCCCATACGGCAACCCGACCAAAATTTTTCTGACAATGTTTTGCGCGACTATATGCGTGTTGCTTTTTCGCAAGGTCAAACACAGGGTTCTTTTGTTTTTGTAGACAGTATAGGTCAAGAAATCATTAGTAATATAAACTTCACAAGAGTTGCACATGAAAATAAAAAATATTTACTGTGTACCCTAACGCCTATACCGTCTGCAAAAGCCTCTTTCGGTGACCAAAGCCCAAAATCTCAAGATATGTTAGCTCGTGAAATTATGCATACAAGCTTTCTTGGGTCTACTCTTTGGAATGAAGACTTACAACTCTTGGACTGCACCAATAAACGTCTTAATCTTTTTGGCGTGAGTAAAGAAGAATTCATTACAACTTTTTATACCTTTAGCCCACAATTTCAACCGGATGGCAATCACTCTTATGAAACGCTCAGAGGCTATATACAACAGGCCTTTGACGAGGGCTATTGCAATTTCACATGGACATACATGGGAAAGGACGGAACTTCTTTCTTTATTAAAATAGCCTTGGTCTGCATCAATTTACAAGGCAAAAGATATGTATTATCATATACTTCTGATAGAAATATGTGTGAATTGCCCGTTCACGATACCATTAACAGCTATGAACGTATGGAACTATTACTTAAGCATCTTCCCATTGGTGTAGACTTTTGGGATAAAGATTTGAAACTTTTAGATTGCAATGAAGCAACACTTCAGCTCTTTGGTGCTCAAAATAAAGAAGAATATATTAAAAGCTACCATTCCTTTACTCCTGAGTTTCAACCAGATGGCACACGCACCCAAGACTTTGTTAACAGACACTTACAAGAAGTGTTTGAACATGGTGAAACTTGCTTTGAATTGGTGTATGCGGACATTCACGGAGAGCAGCTGCCCATAGAAACTACTATTGTGCGTACAAAAAATGGGGATGAAGATATAGCTGTGGTCTATTATAAAGACTTGCGAGAAGTAAGAGAAAATATAAGAAAAACAGAACAGCGACTTGCCGATATCAATAATATCTTAGACTCTGCTCCCTATGCCATTAATATTTGGGACAAAACCCCCAGACCTGTTGAGTGTAATTTAGCGACTCTTTCTTTGTATGGCTTTGAATCCAGAGAGGATTACTTAAAAAACTTTCATAAAACCATACCGGAAAAGCAAAAAGATGGGCGAATTATGGCGCATGTCTTTCAGCAACGCTTTACCGAGGCCATTACGACAGGTTATTCCTATGACGAAGGCGAACTTATTAACGTTAAAACTAATACGCCTTTTCCCGTAGAAATTACCTTGAAGAAGCTTATTCTTAATGGTGAAGAAAAAATCATAAGCTACCTCAATGACGTGAGTGTGCAAAAGGCAATGTTGGCAGAAATTGCCGAAAGTCACGTTGAGCTTACCTTGGCACGCGATGAAGCAGAAAAAAACTCACGTATTAAAGGTGAATTTTTGGCTAATATGAGCCACGAAATTCGCACGCCCATGAATGGCATTTTAGGCTTATTGCACATACTGTCCCTTACTAATATGCAGGA
>CAYJJP010000494.1:0-1688 GCA_964370525.1 uncultured Desulfovibrionaceae bacterium
CCCCAGAAAGCCTTTACTGTCAAGGCTTACAGAGCACGATTTTACAAACCTCCGTAAAAAATTTATCTGACAACACTTTTTGAAGCATTTTTCACCCTTGCTTTCATGTAAGAGATTGTTTTTATTTACTTACAAACCTTGCCGTTTTTTCAACCATTGTCAAAAAGGACTTTGATGTTATATTTTCATAGGTTATAATACAAAAATGCCAATTTTTTAATTCCTAGTAAATACATTTGTAATGAATTTGCTTTGTAATGGAATTTAAGACTCATTTATTTAATAAATTCAACATTATTTACTTAAACAATAGTACCCAAGCCCAAAACGGGGATTTTTGCCCACGCCGGAAAATTCGCCAAAGGCTAAGCTCAAAGCTAAGGATGGATGCGGAGGCGATGTAAAAATCAGTTCGCCGGTGACACCGCCAAGAGCCATGCCACGTTCTTTGTTATAACGCATATCGTGCCAAGTGAGCGTGCTTTGTGCAAGTGTTGGCCAAGACTCTTGCGCCTGATATGCCCAAGGCAGAAAGCGGATTTTTTCTGCAATTCGTGCCAAAGCATGTGGATTTTCATGAAAAAAAGTTTGGTCGCAATATTTACCTGCGTGTCGCTGTCCCTCGGGTCGAGCAAGGCGCATGGGTACAGCAAAGCGCATTGACCAATGTTTACATTGAGTTAAAGTGCGAGCTTTGGCAAAAACATGTTCCATGCTTATGGGAAGTAGTGCTTCTTTGTGCGCATCTTTTCCGCTGAGTCCGCAATAGGCATGAGCAAGGCGCAAAGTCCTGCCGAGAAGAAATTCGCCTTCGCCCTGCGCTTTATATTGTAAAGCTTGCAAAAGAACACGCACATTGTCGCCTTGTCGAGCATCCAGCAGTCGAGCATCCAGCAAAAGGCGTACCCCGAGAATGTGCCCTTGCTGAAGCGGCTGTATACCCTGTTGCCAAGGCATGATGCCTAAGATAAGACTGTCTATATCTAAGCCGGCGGCATGACACACATGACGGAACACGGCAGCCCAGCGAGCACCGTGAAAAGGCGGCAAAGATCGTATGCTTTGCAAGACCTCAAAATCCAATTCCAGCACGCAAAATGACATTACATATCACTTTCTTTTTTATATTTTTTTATGAAAGAACGCATGGTACTTTGATCCATACCCAGACGCTACGCCGCTGCTTTTTCTGTTTTGTAAAGTGCCTTGGCACGCTCAATGAAAAGTAATTTGTGTTCATCAAGCCATTGTGTAAGATTGTTAGGAATAAAATCATCATCAAAGGCTGGCTTCTTGACGTATGAAAGTAATGCATCCATAGACATTTGCTCTTGTACATCCTCAGCAGTGACCAAAGAATCTGAAAGTAAGCAAATACTTTGTAAACGATAAGCCATTTCACGAATATTCCCCGGCCATGTGGCTTGCAAGAGAAGATTCTTTGCCTGTGCGCATAGGATACGTGGCTGTGATGAATGATATTTTTCATTGAGTTTACCCAAAAGAAACTGCAAAAGCTGTTCCTTGTCGGCATGATTGTATGCACGCAAAGCGCACAAACGTGGAGCATAATTGGCTATTCTGTAATATAAATCCTTTCTGAATCGACCGTCCTGCATTTCTTCAGCAAGATTTTTATTGGTGGCGGCAATGATGCGCACCTTCACTTTTCTATAGCTGTTTTCACC
>CAYJJP010000495.1:0-1678 GCA_964370525.1 uncultured Desulfovibrionaceae bacterium
TTGGAGTGGGCGTGCCTTTCTGAAAAATGCATGAAAATGCGTTTTTCAGCATCGAGTAAGTACTAAGACCTTTGCATAATTCCATATATTGACAAAATACATGGATTGCTTCGCTGCGTTCGCAATGGCTTTCGTTTATAATATCAAGTTATTGCGAGGAGCGAAGCGACGTGGCAATCCATGCCTTTTTGAATTGTGCAAAAAAAGGGCAAGCAATAATGCCTGCCCTTCATTGAAGTACAAATATGTTGAATCGAAAAATATCGATTAACGCTTGGAGTATTGGTACCTTGCTCGTGCAGCACGCAAGCCGTACTTTTTACGCTCTTTCTTGCGAGCATCACGTGTAAGGAATCCAGCACGCTTTAGCAATGAACGTAATTCAGCGTCACTGCAAAGCAATGCGCGTGAAATACCATGACGTACGGCCAAAGCTTGACCGGAAACGCCACCACCGCTTACATTCACCTTTACATCAAACTTATCAAGAGTCTTGGTAAGTTCTAAAGGTTGGCGAATAACCATTTGTAATGTTTTACGAGGAAAATAATCCGCGTAAGGGCGACCATTTACTACAATATTGCCACTGCCTGCATACAAGCGAGTGCGCGCAGTTGCCGTTTTGCGGCGACCTGTACCGTAATCAAAATTTTGTGACATATAAATTCTCCACGCCTTTAGAATGATAAAGGTAGGGGGCTAGGGTTTTGAGCAGCATGGGGATGATCTCCGCCAGCATACACTTTAAGCTTTTTCAACATGGCACGACCCAAGCGATTCTTGGGAAGCATACCCTTCACAGCGTTCATTATAGCAAGTTCTGGTTTTTTTACCAAAACATCCTTGAGGGCTGTTTCTTTCAAGCCGCCCACATAACCGGAATAACGGTAATATTTCTTATCTTCTAACTTGTTGCCGGTGACGCGAATTTTTTCACAGTTCACCACAACAATAAAGTCGCCATTATCCATATGCGGGGCAAATTCAGGCTTGTGCTTACCGCGCAAACGGTGGGCAATTTGGGTTGCCAAACGACCAAGTACTTTATCCTCAGCATCAACTATAAACCATTCACGATTGATGTCATTGGGGGTTGGACTAAATGTTTTCATGGGAATTACTCCTCAACTCTATGAAAAAATATGATTTAGGCTCTTGCTACATTCAAGAAAGCATGTCAGAAAATTTAACGGGTTTTGGCATAACATGCTCACAAAAAGATGCATTGAGCGGTATGCACCTTACACAAAATTATCCGGCTTGCCAAGTGTTTTTTTGCGTATTTATTTTTTTTTGCAAAATAGAGTAATTTGATTTATCGTTGAATAATTTTTCTGCATGAACAAAGTTTTTTCCCCAACTATATCAAAGTTTTTAGCCCATACCGAGAGGGTATGGGCAGTAAGTACGTTTTGAAAGGGGTGGGGTGTAGGGGAAAGCTTTTTGACATAAGAAAAGCTTTCCCCTACCTCTCAAATATAGTAGTTCCGCTTGACATTTGTAATGTCAAGCTCTTAAAGACACGCTTCGCTTCGGCGTTAAACGTGCAAGTAAATTGCACTTACGCCTCAGCAGCGATTGCCTGCTTTCGCAGTCAATATAGCAATTCTAAGTGGAATTGCTATAAAATCAACTATTTCTTTACTTCGGTATATTCAGCGTCTACCACGTCATCATC
>CAYJJP010000496.1:0-1672 GCA_964370525.1 uncultured Desulfovibrionaceae bacterium
TTACAGTGTGGAAGGGATTGCCCGAATGCGTACTTAACTAATAGCCGGCTGCTGACACAGAGGGATTTTTATGAAAATTTGCACGAGTTTAATAATTTTTTTATTGCTGAGTTTTGTAGGTCAAGTTGAAGTTTTTGCTTTTTTTGGTGGAGGCGGAGAAAATGGGCCTAAGGCTGCCGATGCCATAGCAAAGCAAATTGATGAACAGCTCATGGCTCGCGGAGGTTTGCACGATGGAGCGCTTTCAGACAAAAAATTGGACGCTCGCAGAAGGCTTATTCGTAGCCGAATCACTATTATGGGAACAACTCCGGTAAATCTAAATAATCTTAAGCTTTCCAATGCGCTGGCAAGGCAAATGACCGAAGAAGTTATGCGCTGGCTGTCCAATGCCGGCTATCGCGTACGTGAGATTCGTAAGGGCAAGGATTTGCGTTTCCAAGAGGGTGTTGGAGAAATGTTACTCACTCGCAAAAGAAGCGACCTTCAGAGCACGAAAGCTACAAGTACAGCTGTTCTCACAGGTACTTATGTTATTTCACCGGAGCAAGTACGCTTTACTATGCGCCTTTTACATACCCCATCTCACGATGTTTTGGGTATTGGAACTGCAACTGTGCCAATTACACCTGATGTTCCTCCGCTTTTGCGTGAAAACGTAAGACCACAACGCATTATGCCGTCGGTGGGTACACGTTTGCAGTAAAGTTTTTGAAGTAAACAGCTGTAAGGGGTCACATGATTCCGAATGTGTTAATAGTTTCCATTAAGGTTTAATATTTTCTAAGAAATTATAAGTATAAAGGTTGATTTTACTACACCTTGCGCTACAACTGAATTATTTTTAAAAAGTTAACAGCGGTTACTGCTAATAATTACTATTAATACACTCAGGATCACGTGTGTAAGGGGCTATAATGGAGAATAAAAAAAAGCGTATAATTCTTGGCATTAGCGGAGCCAGTGGTATATCGCTTGCTCATTTGTTGCTCACACTGCTTAAGTCACAGGATATTCAGGTGTATCTTATTGTGTCTGAAGGTGCGCAACGTGTCATTGAGCACGAGAGCTCGTGGGTCTTGGAGCAGTTTACGCAACTTGCACATGCTAATTATCCCTGCAATGATATGGCGGCAGGCCCTGCTTCCGGTTCATGGCAGCATGACGGAATGATAGTTTGTCCCTGCTCCATGAATACCTTAGCCAGCATAGCCCACGGTTTAACCTCAAATCTTTTGCATCGCTGTGCTGATGTGAGCTTAAAAGAAGGGCGCCCGCTCATTATTGTCCCTCGTGAAAGTCCTTTGAGTTCTATTCATTTGCAAAACATGTTGACTTTGAGTCAAAATGGCGCACGAATCATGCCTTTTTGTCCTGCATTTTATACAGAACATACGCATCTGGATGCAATGCTTACGCATTTTTGCGGTCGCATCTTCGATCAGTTGCATTTTGAGCATGACTTTTGTGAACGTTGGAAAAATAATAAATAAAAAAGACGTTTATAAATTAAGTTTTTCTTGCTTTCTGCGTAAAAATAAAGTACTTATCTCTTTGACGGAGGCGTTTCGTAACCGGTGTTGCGCTCGGTCTTCAAAACCGATGGTGGGTAGAAATGTCCATGGTAGGTTCGACTCCTATACGCCTCCGCCACTATTTGCGTTCTTTTCAA
>CAYJJP010000497.1:0-1667 GCA_964370525.1 uncultured Desulfovibrionaceae bacterium
CTTTCACGCGAATTTTTCTTACGAAAAATTCTTTTGAATATCTTTTATTACAAAGTGTTAGTAAAAAACGTAATTTGTTTCGTTCTATTTTCAACTTGTTGAAAATAGAACGCGATAGGGTTTCCAAAGGGGATTATCCCCTTTGGCGGGGTGGAGGGGCAGAGCCCTTCCCCTCCGGAGGAATTAATCAGTGAATCCTTTACTTTATCGTGCGCAGTCGCCGGCGTCGTTGGCCAGTTTTTTTAAGGCATGCGTCATTGCCGGCAAAATGGCAGTAAGATTTTCTTGTACGGCTTTGACACTTCCCGGCAGGGTGATGCACATTGTTGCGCCAAAGCCGGTGTTAATGCTGCCAACCACAGCCCGAGAGAGCATGGCATGGGGGGTAATTTGCAGGCTTGCCAAGAACATAGCCTGTTCAAAGCCGTGCAGACGTTTATCAAGGATTGGCATTATGGCTTCAGGGGTGACGTCTCGTTCTGTCAGGCCTGTGCCGCCGGTGGTGCAAATGATATCATAGCCTTGCCCAATGGACAGCTCCAAGACCAAGGCTCGAAGTGCCAGCGCATCATCGGGTAAAATAAAGCCCTGTGTGTGACTCAGCGGCATATGAGCACGCAACATTTCTTCAATGCGTGGGCCGCTTTCGTCGATGCGTAATCCGGCAAAGCCTTTGTCTGACAGTGTAATCCATGCCAGCGAATAACCGTGCTTTTTAGTGTCTATGGCTATGTTTTGTGGGTGCATGTCTTGCTGTGCTTTAAGTAGTGGGAGATAGCGTGCGTGCGTGCTCAGTGGCTGTAAAATTCTCCCCACAATTTTAAAGAGTGCTGTTTGTGCGTGTAAAAGTTCTGTTCCAACCGCCCATGTAGGTAAGGTGTTTTCACAATGTTGATGTCCCGAGAGAGGACTTATGGGCTGTGAGTTTTTCGGAGAAAAAAGGGGCAAAATATCCCCTTTTTTGCATGTATTTGTTTGTAATTGCATGTCGTTACCTCTTATTGTATTTGTCCATTATACTTTGACTTTATCTAAAACGCAATAAAAGACAAGGTGATTGTTGCGGTTAAATGCTCAAATTTTAACTGGCAAAACAATATTTGCCTTAATGCTTAAATGCTAGTATAGGATTAATGAGGGTAGCGGTTTGATAATCGCAATACAGGTTGTGACAAATGTCATTAATGTGAGTTTATTTTCAACATACTTTGACGAAAAATTATGAACATGCTTGTGGCCGTACTTACGGTAGAATTTATTTTGCACGGTAATGACTCATTGAAGGGAAAAAGGCGCGTTGCCAATAGCTTAAAGCAAAAAGTACGCAATACCTTTAATGTGGCCATTGCAGAAGCAGGAACCGCAGATTCCATGACGCATTTGCGCCTTGCGGTATGCTCTCTCTCCAACAGCGAACAGCACTTACAAAGCCGAATGGATAAATGCCTTGCCATGATGGAGGCTGTATGCCACGAAGAGATGGTGTATAGTCATATTGATATTTACTCTGCAAATGGCTGATACTTTGTTGGATTATTAAAGAGCTTGAGTCGAAACGAGGGATGTTTTCCGATGAATAAACAACTTCATCATAATATAAGCAAACTCAATGTGCTGTTTTTGCAAAAATGTACGGAGTTCAAGGTGTTGAACATATGAATAATATA
>CAYJJP010000498.1:0-1667 GCA_964370525.1 uncultured Desulfovibrionaceae bacterium
AGTTTCTATTTTGTATTACAACATTTGTCAAGGTAATTCTTCACAGTGCATTTAAGTAAAAAAGATAAACATTTACTTGGCAAAACATTTGAGGTATCTTCTAAAAAACATCAAAAAACTAACTTTTAACAAACTATTTAAAATTATGAGCAATTTTAATTCCACTGATGAACGAGCAGAAAACCTCGTTCGCTGGCAAATATTAATGAGCGGACAGGTGCAAGGCGTAGGATTTCGCCCCTTTATTTATAAATTAGCACAAGAACAAAGGCTTAGCGGAACAGTTTGCAATACCAGTGACGGTGTTTGCTTAGAAATACAAGGGCAAGCTTTTGCATTACGCGATTTTTTAGACGCACTAAAAAACTCACTTCCCCCACTCGCTGTGCTCACGTCTTGCACCAGCAAGGAGATTGAAATCCTTCCATTGGAATATGATTTCAAAATCTTAGCGAGTCATGGAAAAAATGCACACAATGTGCTCATAAGCCCCGACACCGCCCTTTGTTGCGATTGCGAAAAGGATATGTCAGAGCCGGCAAATCGCCGCCATCTTTATGCTTTCACCAACTGCACCAATTGCGGTCCTCGCTATACAATCACCAAATCCATACCTTATGATCGCATAAATACCAGCATGTCATGCTTTAAGCTGTGCCAAGCATGCCAACAAGAATACGATAACCCTCTTGACCGTCGTTTTCATGCCCAGCCCAATGCTTGTCCGCAATGCGGTCCTAGGTTGCGCTTTTTGGAAAATGAACCGACACAAGAACAAATTGTTTTTAATGAAGCGGACAGTGAACTAGCACTGACGCTAGCAGCAAGAGCGTTATTAAACAAAAAAATACTCGGAATAAAAGGACTTGGCGGCTTCCATTTGGTCTGCATGGCCTTTGACACTGAACGCATTGCGCTATTGCGATTGCGGAAACACCGCCCCCATAAACCCTTTGCCATTATGGTAAAAAACATTAAAATTGCCGAACAGATAGCCCACATATCAAAAGCGCAAGCCACCTTACTCAGCGGCCTTGAAAAGCCCATTGTGCTTTGCAATCGCAAGCCCATTTTGCCGGAAATTCTGGCACCTGATTCTGATACTATCGGCATTATGCTTCCCTATACCCCCTTACACGCAGCACTTTTTGAGCATTTAGAAGCAGAACAAGCCTTTCTCAAGAACTCAGAACCTTTGGCCTTGGTCATGACTTCAGGCAATGCCGGCGGTGAGCCCATTTGCCTTGGCAATAGAGAAGGCCTAGAACGATTGCGCCCCTTGGTTGACGGATTTTTATTACACAATCGTGATATTCTCGTGCGCATTGATGACTCAGTATGTAAGTTAGATGACAACAATGATACGGTTTTTTTCCGAAGAGCCAGAGGATATGTTCCACGTCCCATACGCATGTCAAGCGCAATAAAACATGCACCATCTATTCTAGGCATGGGCGCAGAGCTAAAAAATTGTCTATGCCTTACTCGAGGGCAAGATGCATTTCTTTCGCAACATATTGGTGACTTACAAAATATCGAAACCCTACAGTTTTACCATGAAGTTTTACAACATCTGCAAGAACTTTTGCAAGTAAAGCCTCAGCTTATAGTGCATGACTTGCACCCTGACTTTCTTTCCACCCACGCAGCAAAAAAATACGCCGCAG
>CAYJJP010000499.1:0-1658 GCA_964370525.1 uncultured Desulfovibrionaceae bacterium
GAAGAAATCACATTGGCACCCATGTCAACATCACCAACGATATTCAAAGCACCGATTGTGTTAACAGCATTGTCACCCAAGGCTACACCGGTTGCCAAGGTGGAAGCAGCATCTGCATTACCGAGTACTAGGGTACCTTCTTGAACTTCGATGTCTCCGGTTCCGTTATTGGTGAATAAAACACCGATATTGGCTCTACCGGTTATCTTTAAGGTAGAACCTTTTGTAATTGTAATGGATGTCGAACCATCACCGAGCACAGTTCCGGCAGTAATAATGCCGCTCTCTGATACCGCACCGGTGCCTATGGTTACTTCGCTATCATCATCTGCAAAGCCATTTTTCAATTCATTGAGTACTAGCTCGCTATCAAAGCCTACACCATTAAGCATTAGACTAGCATTATTCCCGGTGATAAATTGTTCAAGAAGAGCGTTATAGTCTTTTAACGTAATAGTAGCACCCTCAGCAAAGCCTGTAACAAATAATGTGCCGGTGTATGCGTCAATAAGTTTATTGTTATCTGCAGTATACGCAACGGTATCTGCGTCCAAGCCAAGGTTTGCATGGTCAATTTTAATTGTACCAAGGCTGTCGTCACTAAAACCGGCAGTTCCAACCTTAAGGGCAGCAACATCTTCAGCCCCACCCTCGGTGACATCCAAGGTTGCGCCTTTAACCACTTCAAGGCCATCGGTGGCATCAATGGTCAAGGTTTTGCCGGCAGCTAATGTGGTTGTTCCGGTAGCAACTCCGTCTTCACCATCAGCAACACCTACGGCCATTGCGGCACCGCTGGCGATGATTAGGTCGCCTGTGATATTGCCCCCCTCAACCTTGACAACATCGCTGGAGAAAATAAGAGTACCGGCAGCGAAATTGGCAGCTTCATTTTTAAGAGTTGTGGTCATTATATTACCGGCAAAAGAATCACCGGTAATGGTCAATGTCTCTTCTACTACGAGCATACCATTGGCATAATTTTCACCGAAGGCTATATCACCAGCAGCAGCAGCAACAGCATCAGCAGTAAGTTTTGTACCGACGATAGTCAAGTTCTTGACTTCAAGCTTGGAAAGACCGTCATCAGTTTCAGCGTCACCATCACCACCTAATGTGTATTTACCTAAAAGTTTGTCTTTATTAGCGCCAGTGTCAGTAACAGCATTTACGATTGCTGCGCGCAAATCCAAAGTACCGTCAATAGTAACTACACCGGTATTAGCATCAATATAAGCAACACCATCACCGGCAGTGAGGCTATCACCGGCATTTATGTCAAGGGTACCGGAGTTAAGGATAAGTGCGGTATTAAAAGTTACGTCGACGATATCTTCGGGGTCAGCGCCTGTGCCTACGTTAACCGTAGCACCGTTGATGTTAAGGACATTAGCAGTTTCAACACCGGTAATTTTAGCGTCGGCAGTATCAAAGGTATAGGTACCGGCGCCAAGAATAAGACCGCCGCCTATGTTTAAGTCCTTTAAAGATGCGTTTACTTGGGTAGCACCTGCAGCAACTTCACCACTTAAGGTCAATGTACCGGCAACATCGAGTTTCGCACCGCCGGCAAAGCCTATGTCACCAGCACCAGCAGCATCAACAGCATTAAGAAGATTCGCACCGGCGATGGTCAAGTCTTGCACTTTAAGGGTAGT
>CAYJJP010000500.1:0-1658 GCA_964370525.1 uncultured Desulfovibrionaceae bacterium
GGGAAGCTTTTGGGCTTTGGCAAAAGTTCCCCTTCCCCCCTCAAAAAAAAATAATAAATCAGTGTATTTTTAGGACTAACATGAAAATTTTACAAAAGCTCAAAAAAATGTTTGGTACCGAATCGCCGACTATTTCGTCCAAGGGTATGCTTATATTTGAGCATACCAGTGCTGTTATAGCGGCAGAGTCTGTGTTGAAGGAAGCTGGTTATGCTGTTGAGGTGAAGGCTCCGCCGCCGAGTTTACACAAGGGTTGTGACATGATTTTGGTTATTGAGCTTATGTCTGAAATTGCCATTTTGAAAGTGTTGACAGCGGAGGGAAATGCCCCCTTGGACTTACTGCCCATGGCGCATGACTTACTGGAACCGGTATCGCTGTATCAAGTTCAAGATTTTGGACAGTGGCTCATGGTGCGTGCTGCCAATATGAAAATCACCGTTGATAAAAAAAGTCATATTATAGTCAATATTTCCGGTGGTGGCTGCCCTGATGTGCCGTATTTAGCGCATAAGCTAATAGGTTTAGACTTAAGGCAAGCGCTGGAACCAAGGCAGATGGGACATACCCTTTGTTGTTATTCATTACAAAAAGCTTTTAGTGAAGCAAGGCGGTTGCTAACATGTGGTTAATCATGGGGACCAGTCCGCAAGTGCCTGACGGCGAATTGGTATGCGGTAAATATGAGCCAAAAGATAAGGCTATTGTAAGTGAAAGCGGTTTATGTTTACGGCTTGAGCGTGGCATAGAAGCCCTTGCCACAGCTGCGGCTCTTGTGTGCGCACATTTCAAAGTTGATGCACCCTATATGATATGTGCCGGCGATCAGGGTAGGGGAGATGGAAGCCGAGCTGCTTATGAATTTTTTGCAAAAAATTTTCAAAGACTTCATGCGGAATATGATTTTGAAGGTATAACATTTCACTACCTTTTTCCCGATGTGGACGGACATAGCAAGGTGCTTATGGCCTTGCAGGGGTTACCGGCCAATGTAACTCGACCAATTTTGGTGGCCGATGCCGGATTCATGTATGTGGCAAAAATGAGCGGTTATGCTGATTATTATGACCTTTTTACACCGGATTTAGGCGAAATGGCCTTCTTAGCCGATGAAATGGCACCGCATCCCTTTTATACACGTGGTTTTTTGCTAAATACCGAACAAAATGCAGAACAATTACTTGCCCGTGCCGTCAAACACGCCAATGTGGCAAAAAATCTTATTATCAAAGGCAGCACCGATTATGTGGTGCAAGGTAAAGATATTGTATATAAAATAGATTCACCCTCTGTGCCAAGTATGGAAGCCATAGGCGGAACCGGAGATTTAGTCAGTGGCATTGCCACCGGCTTATTGGCTTCCAAGCAAAACATGCGTGAAGCGTGCATTCTTGCCGTAAAAACTAACCGTGTTTTGGCTACGCTGGCAAAACCTACGCCGGCTACTCAAGTGCATGAATTAACGCCGTATTTAACAGAAGCATTGGCGTATTGTTTGTCTGAGAATATCAGCTTTTAGTGTGCTTAAGGTGTTACTGTTTGGACGGTTACACCTTAAGCTGGCAAAGAAGCGATTCCACAAATTTTCATATGTGGCTTTTGTCTTTAATCAGCTTTTTCTGGGGGAAGGAAAACCCTTTTGCTAGCGCCAAAAAGGG
>CAYJJP010000501.1:0-1658 GCA_964370525.1 uncultured Desulfovibrionaceae bacterium
GGGGTGGAGGGGCGGAGCCCTTCCCCTCCGGAGGAATTAATCAGTGTTTCCTTAACATCGCAAATAGAAAGTAACCAAAAATAATGTTTTGTATTGCTTGCCATGTGTTCACAAGTCATATAAATGAATATGTATGATATGTGCAAGTAGGCACAAGGAAATAATATACTTACAGAAAGTATACTATTATGGAAATTATTACTTTTTTAGGAAAAAAAATGGCGCGTGAATATTCTAAACCCTGTGGGTGTTCAGTGGAGGCAGCCTTGACCGTGATAGGCGGAAGATGGAAAGCTGTTATTGTTTTTAAGCTTATCGAAAATGAAGTTTTACGTTTTGGTGAATTTCGAAGAATAATCCCTAAAATAACTCAGCGTATGCTTACCAATCAGTTACGCGAGCTTGAAGAAGATGGCATTGTCAATAGAACTGTCTATGCGCAAGTACCTCCCAAAGTTGAATATACATTAACTGAGTACGGGAAAACACTTTCCCCGGTTTTACACGCCTTGCGTGCGTGGGGCGCTGGGCATCTTGAACGATTCTCGTAAGCTAATCTACACGCAACACCACCATAAAGCTACCTTGCTTAATATTGGTAAGTGTTCCCGATAAAATATTTTCTGCTTTTTTTGCTGTTATTTTTTATATATAACCGTAACAATTAGGAGGTGTGTTATGTTTTTTCCTGTTGCAGGTATAGAGGTAAATCCTTTTATTCCCCCCATTGTAGCTTTTTTAATTTCATTTATAGCATCTATGGGAGGGATTTCCGGAGCATTTTTACTGTTGCCCTTTCAAATGTCTGTACTTGGTTACACGCACCCCTCAGTAAGTGCTACCAATCAGTTTTTCAATATTATTGCCATTCCCAGTGGTGTATACCGCTATTGGAAGGAAGGTCGCCTTGTATGGCCTTTAGTATGGATTGTAGTTCTTGGCACATTGCCCGGAGTTTTTATCGGTGCCATTGTGCGTGTTTTATATTTGCCCGACGCAAAAAACTTCAAACTCTTTGCAGCAGCGGTACTGCTTTATATTGGCGTAAAAATGCTTTTAGATATGCGCAAAAAGACAATAAACAAAGGTAATCAAGAAAAAAGTTTGCAAGATATGGAAAAAAATGCACCTAAAGAAACCGGCTATAAGGTATCGCAAGTTATAAGTTTGACTATGCGAACCTTGCATTTTCGCTTTTATGATATGGAATATAAAGTAAATTTATGGGGGATTTTTTCTTTAAGTTTTATTGTTGGTATTGTGGGTGGTATTTATGGCATAGGCGGTGGAGCCATAATAGCACCTTTTTTCATAACCTATTTTGGCTTGCCCATTTACATTGTGGCAGGAGCGACTCTCTTAGGCACTTTTGTAACTTCCATTGGCGGCGTTGCCTTTTATCAAGCCATAGCACCATTCTATCCTGATTTTTCCATTGCACCCGATATTTTTTTAGGTTTACTCTTTGGCATTGGTGGAGCTTTGGGCATGTACTTGGGGGCTCGTTGTCAAAAATTTGTACCTGCCATTCTCATTAAATACATCTTGGCAGCGTGTTTGCTTTTCACTGCATGTAAGTATGTGCTAGATTTTTTAAGGGTATACTAAATAGTCGATGCTGAAAAACGCATTTTCATGCATTTTTCAGAAAGGCACGC
>CAYJJP010000502.1:0-1656 GCA_964370525.1 uncultured Desulfovibrionaceae bacterium
TTCCCCCAGAAAAATAATTGTGCAGAGTTCTTCTTTTTTGAATACCGTAGGAACTTTTCTGCTGCATTTTCACTCCAATTTTTTAATAAAGGTGGGAAAGATTTCCCTACCTGTTTTTCAAAACACTTACAAATTAAATAGATACATTTTGGCACGAGCTTTGCAATTGCAAAATAAAGACTTTTTTGATTGAAAGCGCAACTCTAAATTTAAGTAGGTGACGTATGTCTATTTCAAGCATAGGACAAAGCAATGCATCTTTATACTCATACAATTGGAATAATCAACAACTGCAAACCCCTATTAGTATAAATTCTTCTGCGAGCAGTGCCAATGCCTACAGCTTTGAAGGCACTAGCACCGTTGCTGCCATGGTGGAACTTGCCAAATACGCCATGGACGCCATGGGTGTTGGCAGCAATGAAAGGGTAACTTTTAGCCAAATAGAAAAGTATAAGCAAGAATTAGAAGAAAACTTTACTAAAAATCTTAATGAAAGCATTGAAATGGTTAATATCAGCGATCAAGCTTCTTTTACTGTAAGCTTAGATGCTGACGGAAAAACTTCCGTTATTTCAAGCCATGAGGATAAAGAAAAAATCCAAAACTATTTTGATGTATACCCTGAAATCACCCAATCGTTACGCAACGAATTGGATCTTGCAGGCTTTGAAGGCAATGTGCAATTTACTGTTAATGCATCGGGCGTCATAACCGCCGTTAATTCCTCGCAAGGCACTTACAGCAAATATCTTGAGCAAAGTAGCCTTGGGACAGACATCATTCAAGCGGTAAAAAGTGCCGACCAAGAAACTGTGGAACCTTTTTCTTTGAGTTTTACAAATGATAAGCTAACTCTTGAGGACAGCGACCATCCAAACGGCGCCGCCATACAAGAATATTTAGACGCCAATCCTAGCTTAATTGACGATATTACGGCGCAACTTGAAGAGATTGAAATCAGCTCCAGTGATTCCAATGTGCGCATTTATATTGATGCGGAAGGAAAAGTTCGCCTTGAGTATACCAATGAAAGCCAAAACACCGAAAGCAATGATGACTTGCAAGAGTTTCTTACCGAAAATAATGTGGGAAATGACTTAAAAAATAATCTTAAAAGCTTAGGCATTGACCCTGATATAGATTTCCGTTTAACGGTGGAAGATGGTAAAATCGTAGTAAACAGCGATCATCCCGACGCAGCAAAGATTCAAATTTTAATCAACAATAACGAAGAACTTACCAAGGACTATCTGCAAGTTGATGCCTTAGCCGGCCTTGAAGGCGCACGCAAGGCCATGCAAGTAGACCCAACTGCCATGCGCAAGCGCATCGAAATGGAAAGCATGGCTGTATGGTGGGCAAACACGGGGACTTCCAGCATAGGCGCGTTTGATAGCGGAAATCTAACAACATTTTCCGGCGTTAACTCTGTCGTCTAACCATTGATATTTGTCTATTTTCCAGAGAGGCATCCCATTGCAAACGAGCCAAAGTACATTACGGCTCGTTTGCAATGGTGATTATTTTCTGTTTTTCAAAGAGAGGCATCCCATTGCAAGCGGGCTAAAGTACATTACAGCTCGTTTGCAATGGTGATTATTTAAGGATACACTGATTTATTATTTTTTTGTGAGGGGGGAAGGGGAACTTTTG
>CAYJJP010000503.1:0-1648 GCA_964370525.1 uncultured Desulfovibrionaceae bacterium
AAGCAATGCTATTATTTTTATAAGTTTTTTTGTATAAAAACTAATTTACCAACCAGTTACAGGCAGATTTCGTAGTTGAGTTTGCTCGATACCGCTTTGCACTTGCTCCGCCTGCACCATGAGCCACGCTTCATCTACGACACTCAAGCCTTGCTCTTGTAACAGCGTCACCATATGCTGACAAAGAGCCTCTACCGTTTCGACTAGGGTTTTAGGCATATTGTTTTGATTGCCTATGCTTAACTGTGTTTTTTTCAGCAAATCAATAAATACTTCTGCTTGAGGCAAAGCCTGAGCCGACCTAAAAGCCCATTTATAAAAAGGCATATAGCGTTTATGTATGAGGAAAAAGGTTGCTAAGGCATTTTCCATAAAGCGTGCATGCGCCAACGAAGCCCCCACGATGTCATTGCGCTTCAGTAGACGTACAAGATTATACTGTCCGCTTTGTGCCATGACGCTGAGCCGTGCTGCCAATTTTTTTCTGCGTACATCTTCGGGATAAAATTTCAACAAAGCTTCACGAAATGCGCTAAACTCCCCTAACCCATCGTAAAATACTGCACCATTGGTACACACAGCCAAAAAATGCTCAGGCAAAACATACCATTCTTGCCATGTTTGCGGTGGCGCATGGCTGTTAGTAAAGCGTTTATAAAAATCTTCTATGGCAAAAAGACCCAAGCGCTGTCCGCCATGCAAAGCTTGTTCTTGCATATGCGCGCGCACTTGAAATCCCATAAACATACGAGGCAATTCGCAAAGAGCCTCGCAAATAAGCGGAGCAAGGGCGGGCATACTCTCTTGAGGAAGCCATATGCAAAATCCGGCACCAAAATCATGGTCGCGTGAGATTTCATCGTCAAAACCAAAGCACTCGGAGCCTTCACCCACCAATCCACAAGCTAGTTGGCGCCAATGCGAACGAAGCTTCCTTTGCAGTATGGGAGTAGCGACATCTTCAAAAAAAAGCCGTGAAAGACGTAAACCTTGCATGATTTAGACCTGCTAGCGATTTTGTAAAAGAACTTCTTTTTCTGCCACACTTGGCAACCCCATACGCTTATACATATTTTCATAGCGTTCCAAAGCGAGATTGCGACTGTCCTCTTGCGCTTTGGCAATACAACTCAGATAACAATCCAGCGTTCTTTCGGAGAGAGTTTCAATTTCAGGCGAAAAATAAAAGTCAAAGCGCTGGAGTTGCTGAGCAAATTGCAAAGGATATTCTTTAGCCAATTGCGTAAGCCAAAGGCGTTCAGCGGCGGTGATGGCACTAACTTTTTCCATATTGGGTGAAACACATGGAATCAAATTGTCCATACGTGCGTATTTTTCTAAAAGTAAGTTCCGCCCTTCATCGATAGCCTCAATGATATCCTGTAGATAAGATTCAATATATTTATCGGAAAGCACAGAAAAAATCATCCAGCGCCAGTGTCGAAACATATCGGGATTTTGTTGGCAAGAGGCCGGGCCACCCTCATTCTTCACAGCTAAAAACATAGCTAATTCACGCTCAATCACTTCTTCAATAAGTTGTTCTCTACGGTTTTGTTCTGTCATCGTCTACCTCTAAGCGTTTAAATATTTTCTTCGTACACATTAATTAAAAATCAAATATTTGCAAGATAAACGTTTGACTTAA
>CAYJJP010000504.1:0-1644 GCA_964370525.1 uncultured Desulfovibrionaceae bacterium
CCCCACCCTCAAAAACTTTTTACACGTAATTTTTATTTGCTTCGCAAACAAAAATTACTTTAGCAACAGCACTTTATGTAGAATGCAGTTTTTTATGTGAAAACTTTTGGAACTTTTTTTCGTAGAAAAAAAGTGTAAAGCGCGTTTTGAAAGGGGGTTTGGGGGAAAACTTTTTGGCGCTAGCAAAAGTTTTCCCCCAAAAAATATCTCAAATTAGAATGCCGTGCTGAAAGGGGATTATTCCCCACAAAAAACTCAGCCCAATATCACAATCCATAAACTTCAACCCAAAAAAATAATTATGTCACAAAAAAATCTTAAAAATACTGCATGGGGCGGACGTTTTGCATCAGGTCCTGCTGAGGCAGTGGCGGCCTATACAGAATCTTGTTCATTTGACAACGCTCTTTATGCTCATGACATAGCCGGTTCCAAGGCTCATGCGGCCATGCTTGGTCGTCAGGGTATTATTACGCAAGATGAGGCACAAATTCTCATTAATGGCCTTGAGACTGTGCGAGTGGAGATAGAGTCAGGTAATTTTGAGTGGAAGATGGCTCTTGAGGATGTGCACATGAATATTGAGTCACGTCTTACTGAAATTGTGGGAGATGTGGGTAAAAAATTGCATACGGGTCGTAGCCGCAATGATCAGGTGGGCTTGGCCTTTCGTCTTTTTGTTTCTGACAAGATGCGCGAGTGGATTACTTTGGGGCGTGCTTTGGTTTCGTGTTTTGTGCAGCGAGCTAAAGAGCATAAGGATACGATTTTGCCGGGTTATACCCACTTACAGCCGGCGCAGCCTGTGAGTCTTGCGCATCATTTGCTAGCTTATGCGGCCATGTTTCAAAGAGATTGTGAGCGTATGGCTGAGTGTGAATTACGAGTGCGTGTTTCGCCCTTGGGTGCGGCGGCTCTTGCGGGAACAACGTATAATCTAGACCCTGTTTCTGTGGCAAAAGAATTAGAAATGTATGGTGTTTTTCAAAATTCCATGGATGCTGTGGCCGATCGGGATTTTTTGGCGGAAGCATTGTTTGTGGCTTCATGTACAATGATGCATTTATCACGCTTTTGTGAGGAAATTTTACTTTGGGCCAACCCGAATTTTGGGTTTATAGCTTTGCCTGATGAATATGCAACCGGTTCTTCGATAATGCCACAGAAGAAAAATCCCGATGTGGCTGAGCTCATGCGTGGAAAAGTGGGTCGTGTTTATGGTGATTTACTTGCTTTATTGACCACTTTAAAGGGGCTTCCTTTGACATATAATCGTGATTTACAAGAAGACAAAGAGCCATTTTTAGATGCGCACAAAACAATACAAAATTCATTGCAACTCATGTGTGGAATGCTTGAGGCGTTGACATTTCGGCCTGAGCGTATGTACGCAGCTTGCAAAGCAGGATTTTTGAATGCTACCGAACTTGCAGATTATCTTGTAACCAAGGGGATTCCTTTTCGCGAGGCACACCACATAACAGGCTCTTGCGTTGCGCTTGCCGAAAAGAAAAACGCTGGCCTTGAAGATGTTCCTCTAGCCGACTTTCAAAATATTTGCAAAGAAATTCAGGATGATGTTTATGCTGTGCTCGATTATAGGGCGGCAGTTTTGCGACGTAATACTCACGGAGGAACCGGCCC
>CAYJJP010000505.1:0-1641 GCA_964370525.1 uncultured Desulfovibrionaceae bacterium
TAGCTAGTTGCAATTACTTAAACAAGGTGATACACACGGGAAAGCATGACTAAACGCCGTATACTTTTTCTTACTCCGGCACACGCCGTAACTCGAATATTCCCATCTCTCAGAGATGCAGGTTATGAGATTGGTATTGCCGAAAATCTTCAGGGTGCCTCTGTGTTTATACGTAAGTCAGGCCCCGGACTTATTTTCTCTCGCCCGGAGTTGCCGGGTTTTAAAGTGGAAGACCTTTTAGCCGTTGGTCAAGATGATCCGGCTTTTCCGCCCATCATTATCATTACCGATAAAGGTAGTGCTGATGAAGCAAAGCGCTTTATGGAGTTAGGAGCCGCCGATTATTGGCTTGAACCCTTGGATTTTGAAAAAATTATAGCCGTAGCGCGAGCCGGGAAAAATAAAATAGCTGCACCTGCTTTATCAACGCTTGGCGGACGAAAGGCAAGCTATGTGGGTGGTCCCAATATTGTGGGTGAACATCCTGTTATTGCAAGAGTTATGGCGCTTGCGAGGCAAATTGCGCCTTCAAAAGCCACGGTGCTCATCAATGGTGAATCCGGTACGGGTAAAGAGCTTTTTGCCAGAGCTTTACATGCGTGGAGCAATAGAGCTTCCGGCCCATTCGTTGCGGTGAACTGCGCGGCATTGCCGGAGCATTTGCTTGAGAGTGAACTTTTCGGCCATGAAAAGGGAGCTTTTACCGGTGCAGTTGCACGAAAACCTGGTAAGTTTGAATTGGCGTCGGGCGGTACTATCTTGCTTGACGAAATTTCTGAAATGGATTTAGCCTTACAAGCCAAGCTTTTGCGTGTGCTTCAAGAGGGTGAAGTGGACAGAGTAGGGGGCACAGATACCTTGAGCGTTGACGTGCGTGTGTTGGCCACCACCAATAGAAATTTGGAAGATTGGGTAAAAGAAGGAAAGTTTCGGCAAGACCTTTTTTTCCGATTAAATGTCATTCCCTTGCGTTTGCCTTCATTGCGTGAGCGTGACAAAGACGTGTTGACATTGGCACAATTTTTTATGCAAATGTATACAAAGGAATATTCCATTCCGGTTTCCACACTATCTGTTGCTGCTACAAAATGGCTCACCGAGTATGATTTCCCCGGCAATGTGCGTGAATTACAAAATCTCATGGAACGCGCTGTCTTGCTTGCCAATGGTCATCCCATAGAACCGGGGCATTTTTTGCTTGATCCCGACAATTGGCCACTGTTTGCCGATGATCCTATGAATCCTATGAATGCTACGGAAGCTGTAGAAACAGTTGATTCTATATATTCTACGGCGAGTGCAGTTGATGCGCCTGATTCTGCTTTTAACACCAGTGGCGGAGAGATCGAAAAGCCAACACACAAGGGAGCCGGAGATATTTTTGGTGGTTCAGTTGTTCCTTTGCATGAAATGGAACGCATTATGATTATAAAAGGCCTTGAAATGACATCGGGAAATAGAACTCAAGCTGCTGACATGTTAGGTATTTCTGTGAGGACCCTCCGAAATAAGCTTAATGAATACCGAGCTATGGGAATAGAAATAGATTAGGTTTTGTCGGTAAAAATACTTGACCCGTCATTGCAATAGATGCGTTAATTTTGCGGTTATTGGCTTTGCTGATAACTGCTTAACTATATA
>CAYJJP010000506.1:0-1620 GCA_964370525.1 uncultured Desulfovibrionaceae bacterium
TTCAGGTCTGTAATGTTCTACAGCTTGTGAAAGGATTACTTCGTACTCACCAGTATCTGTGTCCATCTCGAAACGGATAACGGGGTTACCTTGCTCATCTTCACCAATAAGAATGCTCTTATCTTCTACGCCATTTGTTTCACCATAAGACCAGATAACATCTTGATTATCATCAGAAGTCTTAAGATTAATGGAAGAACCATCTTTTGCAGTAGGCTTACCTTCAGCATTTAAGTTCCAAGCAAACGAGCCAGTTTCACCAAGATTGAAGTTAGCAATGGTTTCATCAACAGTATGCGTAGTGCCTACAATATTGTCGACATCAGCTGTTCCACCTTCAATCATCTTTTCTTGTAAATCAGCTGTACCGTCGCCACCAACACTTGGTAACTTTGAGGGGTCAGCCGTTACAGTATGAATAGCCTTGTCACCATCGCTATCAGTTACTGTAATTGTTGTACCAGTACGTTCGCTTAATGGATAAGAAACTTCCCATACATCAGTAGGTTCATTTTTATCATCAACTTTTTGCGTTAAAATCACGTCGCCAAAGTTAATGATAAAGCCAGTAGTTGCATTACCATCAACTGTAACATACTCACCACTCAGAGATTCCCATGTGGTGCCGTTCCACTCAACACCGCGGTCAGTGGTGGCTCCAGAGCCAACGTGAATAGTAGCACCGCTATCATCATCTGCACCAAGGTCTATAGTAATAGTTGCCGAGGCCATATTATCGGTAACAGTTGCGTCAGAGGTGTTGGGATTCTTGTCAGTATTTGCTGTGTCGGAAACACTGGTTACTACGGGGATGTCGTCAGTTACGTTAACGTTAATATTACCATCAGCAAAATCTCCGGTGGCGTCAGTGGCCTTCATGGGGAAGTTTTCAATTGCATCTTCACCATTCAACGGGTTTCTATGGTCAACGCTAGCGTCAGAGGTATAGGTATAGATAATCTTACCTTCGGCATCGATGCTCACATTAAGATTACCATACTTACCATCAATGGAAGTAGCAGAACCAGTGGCAAAGCTTGCTGCACCGTTGGCAGTTACCTCAATGGTAATGGTATTGTCACCCGTACCAATAACGATGGTTCCGGCTTCGCCCTTGAAATCAACATCAAGTTCTTTGGCTGCACTGGTGTTACCACCTTCTTCCAACTCCACATTGCCGCTACCTGCGGTTGGTGTGGTGAAGCTAGGATCCGTGTTTTCAGAAACATTGATGGTTTCTTTAGAGCTGTTGCCATCACCATCACTGTCAGCGACTGTGAAAGTCAACTCAACATCGCCGATTGTAGTTCCGGGGGTGTAGGTATACACGCCGTTTTCGAAAACAACTTTACCGTCTGCACCAAGGTCAATGGTTTGATCTTGAATGCTACCGTCTGTATTGAAGGCCACATCTTTACCGTTTAAGGTCAAGCTTGTGCTGTCTTCGCCAAGAGTCAAGTCAACCTTACCTGTTACGGTGCCATCAGTCTCAATAGAAGCTGAATCAGTTGCTTCATCAAAAGTTCCGGAGGTTGCGCCTGTCAAGGTGCTGTCTACGGTTACACCGGTATCGGTTACGGTTACATCGAGACTACCGCTTGTTGTATCGTTGGTTGCGTC
>CAYJJP010000507.1:0-1584 GCA_964370525.1 uncultured Desulfovibrionaceae bacterium
TAATTAGTGCATATATTCAGCAGCAGCAGTTATTTTTTTAGCAGTGCCTGTGCATATTTTTCCACAGGTGCAAAATCATCCTGTAAGGGCGGCACATCATGTGCTATCGGCTCAAGAACACGCGCCGCAAGCATTTGCTGAACATTTTCTGAAAATTCTGTGTAGTCATTACTTTCGATAAGATTTTCCACATGAGAATTTTTACTTGGCAAAGCCAAAAGCATGAGATTTTGCACAGACGTGCGTGGAGAATGAGCTTGCACACTAAAAACATACACCTTGGCAAATTCCTGCTTAAGAGCACCATAAATGCCTTGCAGGACGTAGCTACTTTCGCCCTCCACCGCTGAAATCACATTCATCATTAAGGAACCGTAATCATTAACTGCACGGCGCATGGCCTTTGCTGCTTCGACAGTTCCCATATGGAAGGGCACAGAGTAATGAGAATTAAAAACATCAACAAACACTAAGTCATACTTGCTTGTATTAACATTAATAAATCGGCGTGCATCCGCATGGAAAATTTGCATGCGTGCATCATCCTGCAATGAAAAGAATTTTTTTGCAAGCCTTGTCATGCCGGCGTCAAGCTCTACCACATCAAGGCGCAGACTTTGACCATCAAGTCCGCCATATCCGGCGAGCAGCCATTTAGGCACAGAATACCCACCTCCACCAAGCATAAGCACACTTTTTGCTTCAGGAAAAAGTACCGTGCCAAGCGCATAATATTTTGTGTAATCAAAAAGTAATTCGCTTGTTTTATCCAAATACATGCCTGACTGTGCATATCCTGGCCCGGTGGTCATCAAGCGAATGGGGCGTCTGTGTTCGTTCAAACCTTGCGAAAGTCGTATACTATTGTATGGTGTTTCTACCATGGACAGCATGCCACTCTCGCGCATTTTATCCATTTCCATTTGATTGACATAAGCAATGAATGGCAAGCAGAAAATAAGAAAAACAGCAGGAATGCTGTCAGATTTTGGCGATTTACTTTGTAAGCTTGCCAGCAGCGAGAGCAAAAGCATACCGCCACTTGTACCTAGTAAAATATGCGTACTGGAGAAAAAAGAAACGAGGACAAAGCCGCCCAAGAAGGTGCCAAGTATACTTCCCGTAGTTGAAAGAGCATATAATCTGCCAACAGTGGCACCGGAAGTAGAAATATCTGCAAGGCGCAAACGTATAACATAGGGTGACACCATACCGAAAAAGACGGCCGGAAAAGCAAACAGGCATATGGTGGCTAATACTGCAGAAACATAAATATTATCTATGCTGGCAGTTATAAACGCGCCCACATAAGCGTGCAACAAGGCTGTTAATGCTACACCTAGACCGGCAGCGCCTAGGATTTTTGCAAGAAGCCCTTGCGAAAGCTTTTTATCGGCAAGGCGCCCTCCGAGAAAAGCGCCCACAGCTAAACACGCTAAAATGACACCGATTAGACTTGTCCAAATAATGACTGAAGTACCTAAATGCGGTGCCATTACGCGCGCGCCGACCATTTCCAGCACCATAATGAGTGCTCCCGATGCAAAAATAATAAACTCTAACATGTGCCCTCTAAATTAACTA
>CAYJJP010000508.1:0-1574 GCA_964370525.1 uncultured Desulfovibrionaceae bacterium
TCATGGTTCCGCAAGAGCAAGTCTATGATTTGCGCATCAAGATTGCCGGAGAAGGAAATCTTGTAGGCCAAGGCATCGGCTTTGAAATATTTGACGAAACAAAAGTCGGGCAAACTGACTTTGTACAAAAAATTAATTACATGCGTGCCCTGCAGGGCGAACTTTCACGCACCATCAGCGCTTATCCCAATGTGGAAAATGCTCGTGTGCACCTTGTTATGCCCCAACGTTCGCTTTTTGTGGAAGAACAGCAGCAGCCGTCTGCTTCTGTAGTCTTAAAACTCAAAGACCAAACCAGAAAGCCCGACGACAAAGAAATTCAATCCATAGTTAATATGATGCTTATGTCTGTTCAAGGTCTTGATAAAGCACATTTATCCATCACCGACAGCCGTGGTGGCGTGCTTTTCCGCCCCGAAACAGACAGCCTTGCCGGCGTTTCATCCACACAAATGGAACATAAATTGCGCGTGCAACGTGACCTTGAGCGTCGCATTGAAGAAATGCTGACTCCCGTTTTTGGTCCCGGTCGTGTGGTCACCAAGGTCAACGCCGATATGGATTTTAGCCAAAAAACCATACGCCGTGAACTCTTTGATCCTGAGCAAACAGCAGTGCGCTCAGAGCAACGCAGCGAAGAAACCCAAAAAGGTCAGGCCAACCTTGAAGCCGGCTCTCCGGACGTAAATTTCCGTGGCGATGGCATTACCGGTTCTGTATCTACCCAAGACGGTAGCCGTGAAACACGCACCACCAACTATGAAGTCAACAAAGAAGAACAAAATATTATTGCCAACGTGGGCGATGTAAAACGCCTCACCGTATCGGTTATCCTTGACGGAACTTATCAAAAAGTTGACGGCGCTTGGCAATTTACTCCACGCACCGAAGAAGAAATTAAACGTGTGGAAAGCCTTGTGGCCAACGCTGTGGGTCTTGATACCAAGCGCGGCGACGCCTTGGAAGTTAGCTCAGTACCCTTTAATGACAGCGAGCCGCCGGCAGAACCCAATATGGCAAGCGTTATTGTTGACTATGCCGACCGTTTAGGGCAACCTCTGTTAAACGCTCTGCTAGCTTTCCTCTTCTTGATGTTAGTGGTTCGCCCTGTGGTGCTGGCTCTTATTCGACCAAAAGTTGAAGCCGGTGAAATGGTTGAGGGCCTTGAAGGCTTACCTTCTGCAGAAGAACAACTGGCTCTTTACGAAGCGTTAGAAGAAGCAGCTCGTGCCGAAGAGCTTGGCGAAGCCACTGAAGACGACGAACTGATGATTTTCAAGGATGTAGAATCATTGCGAGTGCATATCTTCAACTTGTCCGAACAGCATATGGATCAAGTCATAGTCATAATGAGAGGATGGATAAGAGATGATGAACGAGTCCGTGCTTAAAATCATAGCCCTTGCCAAAAAAGGGGATGCTAACGCCATAAGTCAGCTTAAAGAGTGGAGAAAATCTCAAAAGGACACTGCAAGACGCGTGGAAGAACTTAAATTGCGCCTCTTGCAGCTCACCGAAAGGCATTGGGAGCAAAGTCTTTGCATCATAAAAAGCTGGCTTGCCAAAGATAGTGA
>CAYJJP010000509.1:0-1560 GCA_964370525.1 uncultured Desulfovibrionaceae bacterium
GCTTTGCGTCAAATCTTGATTGCTTTGCGTCAAATCTTGATTGCTTTGCGAAAGCACAGCATTTTGTTGTTCAAGCTCAGCGATGCGGGCTTGCAAAGCCTCAAAATCTTCTTGTGTAAAAGTATTTTCCATGAAAGAAATCATAGTGCATTCTTGCATAAATGTCAATCAAATTCAAGTAATTAAATTAGATTTTTATACGCTACATTTGCGTGCGGCGTAAGCTGAAAAGGATTCAAACCTTCAAGCAGCCAGCGCAGTTTTTGCATGTCGAGCTCAAGCACCTCTTCTTGAGTTTTTGGCCAAATAAAACGGTGTTTTTCAAGCCTTTTTTGCCACAGACAAAAACCGTTGCGCTCCCAGTAGAGGATTTTTATCAGTGTGCGATTTTTATTACAAAAAACAAAAAAATTGCCGCTGAGCACGTCCATTTCGAGGAAATCATACACTAAAGCGCATAAACCGTTGACGGCTTTGCGCATGTCGGTGGCGCCAAGGACGAGAAACACTTGCTGCGTACTGCGTGTAAATGGGACGCTTAACATGTTACAATTCAATGCTTTTTAAAACGTCCAGCACTTCGCGCAAAGTTTTACCGCAAAATCCCACCTGCACCTCAAGACAAACGCCACCTACATAAAGCTTGATGGGCTGTGCCAACACCGGTAATCGCTCAGGTTCAAATGAAATCGGCACAATGATAGGCATTTTGCGGTCAGAAATTGCCTTTACGGTAGATTTACCCGGAAATCTGCGCTTCCAGTAGCAAAACGAACTCAACGCTAAACCGTGCGCTTTGCAATAAGCCTTTTGACTTTGATTGCTTGAATTATAGGCATTTATATGGTTTTCCCAAAATTGCTTTCTGCGATTTCTGTTCATAACGACCTCACTTGGGGCATTATGACAGAGGTGTTGGGAATGGGAAGATGGGGTTTATTGGACGGTTACCCTGCTTCATGCAATACGTTGCATGGGATATAAGAAAACAGAATTAACTGTACACGGCTTTCGCTCCACCGCCTCGACCTTGCTCAATGAACTTGGCTATAATCGTGACTGGATTGAACGCCAACTTGCCCACCATGAAAGAAGTGGCGTAAGGGCAGCCTACAATTATGCCGAATACTTGCCACAGCGTAGAAAAATGATGGACGAATGGGCAACATATCTTGATGAGCTGAGGGAAAAGGTGAAGCAAGAGAAAATTTAAGAGCTAAAAAACATATAAAGGCGACATTTTTTATAGAATGTCGCTTTTATAGTGGGTAGCTGTTGAATCGTCGTATACTGGAGCAGTGAGTGCCGTTCTTTAATCACGCAATATTTAATATTGAATATAAAATTATAAACACTTAATAAGTTAATGGCGTAAAATTATCAAAATACATTATCAAATATCTGAATTATTAATATCGGCTTTAATCGTATATTGTGGAATTTCACAAGTATATCGCTCATTATTAAAAACGCCCTCTGAGCTGAATAACTGAGTTAGCTTAGAAATTTGAGAGCCTTTACTTATAGATAGATTAGTGGTATAAGGTCTTCATGGAGGAA
>CAYJJP010000510.1:0-1550 GCA_964370525.1 uncultured Desulfovibrionaceae bacterium
AAAAAAATGGCTCAAGAAAACAGGCTGTTAATCACAAGACTTCCATTGAAGCCATGTTTTCCATCTTATTGCATATGCAAATTTTCTTGAGCCACCGTAATAATTTAATTACTTACGCAAGCCTAATTTTTCAATAAGCGCGCGATAACGCTTAACATCTTTGTTACGCAAGTATTTTAGCAGCTTACGACGTTGTCCTACCATTTTCAAAAGACCGGTACGTGAGTGATAGTCTTTTTTGTGTGCTTTAAAGTGCCCGGTAAGGCCTTCAATGCGTGCTGTTAAAAGAGCAACTTGCACTTCAGGTGAGCCGGTATCGCCTTGGTGTTTGGCGTGTACGTCAATGACAACTTTTTTTTGTTCTGCATTCATAGCCACAGCAATTCTCCATAGAGTTTGTAGTGTTATGGACTAAGGATAAACCTTAGTCCTAAATTAACAGTCCCCCCATAGCCCCCTTAGCACTGCCCAAACCGGTACATCATTCACCATTTTTTTGGTGGCCAATGCCAGCGGTCTGCCGTCCTTTCCAAGTAAGAGCGCATTCATGTCATGTGTTTGTGACATAGCATCCTCATTACCCTGCCCTGCGTGTCTAAAGTGCGAGGCATCCATGTTTGCATTTTCAGCGCAAAGAGTGAGGTTCCCGATTCTCTCTTCAGCTTCCAAATGCGTATGGAGGTTTTGTTGTATTGCGGCGCGGTATGCCACAGGCATACCATTTTTCAGCCTTGCTTCCTCGTGGTCTGTGAGTGTGAGCACAGGCCAGTGGGGCAAAGCACGCGCAATGGGCATAACCCACTGTTGCAATTTTTCCGGAGACGCTGAGACTGATTCCAGACTATGCGCATCGTCAAGAGCAAAGGGGTGACTGTATTCCCGTGTGAGTTCTGTGAGCACGGCTCCGCACTGAAGGCGCATCCCCAAGCTGTGGGCCAGGGAGCGTATATAAGTGCCAGAACTACATTCCACACGAAAGTCCACAAATGGAAGGCGCACATTGAGCACTTCCACACGTGATATTTCAACTTCTTTTATTTTTACAGGCGTTTGTTTTCCTGCTCGAGCAAGTTTATACAAAGCTTGCCCTTGGTGCTTGGCGGCTGAGTAAGGTGGAACCTCTTGCTGGCTTTTACCAAGCCAAGCATGAACATGTTCGCACACATCCTTCTCGCTAATATGATCGTAAGGGCGTTGTTCTAGGATCTCGCCCTCAATGTCCCACGTATCACTCCGCTTGCCAAGTTCCAAAGTACCGCTATAGATTTTATTGCCGTCTGTCAAGAGATGACCGGATATCTTTGTCGCCTGCCCCAGCAAGACAATAAGCACGCCCGTAGCCATGGGATCAAGGGTGCCGGCATGCCCGATTTTCTTTTGACCTAGGCGCTTTAAGGCACTTAAGCAACGTGCTGAGGTTGGCCCTTTTGGCTTATCTAAGATTAAAACTCCATGGGCTTGCGGAAACTGTATTTTTTGAGGATTTATTTCTGTTGACATAGTATATAACTCAATACCTTACGGCATATTTTAATAATTATGTTTATCTA
>CAYJJP010000511.1:0-1517 GCA_964370525.1 uncultured Desulfovibrionaceae bacterium
GGTGCTTTTTCAACGCACTGATACTATTGCAGTAGCCTTAATCCCTTCTAAATTTCCTGTAAACCCAAGTCCTTCTTCCGTAGTAGCCTTAACATTTACCTGCTCTGCATCAAGGCTGAGCAAATGCGCCACATTTTTTTTAATAGCCATTCTTTGCGGATTGATTTTAGGTTTTTGAGTAATTATGGTCAAGTCCACATGTTCAATGCGCAAGCCTTTTTCCCGCACAAGGCGTAAAACTTCCTGCAAGAGGATAGCTGAGTCAGCGTTGTCAAAATCTTCTGCAGTATCCGGAAAATGTAACCCAATATCACCAAGGCTGGCTGCGCCGAGCAAGGCATCCATAAGTGCGTGCAAAAGCACATCTCCGTCAGAGTGAGCCAAGACCTTGCATGCGCCATCCATATGCACACCGCCAAGTTTCAAAGGACGTGCCTTGGCTTCATCGTTGTTTTTTGCAAAACGATGCACATCATAACCAAAACCAACACAATTTCGTAATTGAGAATTGTTTTCTAACTTCATAAGATCTTCTGCGTGTGTAATTTTAGAATTGCTTGCCTCACCTTCCACCATACATACCGTATAGCCGCATGTTTCAAGCACGCTGGCATCGTCGGTCACTTCAATACCTTCAAGTTCTACTTGAGCATGGGCTTTTTCTAAGATTTCACGCACAAAGCCTTGCGGTGTTTGCACGGCAAAAAGTGTCTGGCGGGGTAGGGTGCGAATAACGGTATTGTCTTCAATATGCTTAATGGTATCAACCACAGGCAATGCCGGAATAACGCCTGCAGCACCGTTTTTAAGCGCAACATAAACACGCTGTAAAATTTGTGTAGAAATAAAAGGTCTTGCGGCATCATGTACCAAAACATGCGTACATGTGGGAGGAAGCGCACGCAATGCGCATTGCACCGAATCCTGACGGCGTGCTCCGCCGCTGACAGCTTCAAATGTCAGCCCAAAAGTATAATTTTGTGTGCTTAAAAAGGCCTGCTCTTGCGTAAGATATGCTTCAGGAAAAACAAAAATAAGCCCTTGAAGCTTAGCAAAAGAGCGCATGCAAAGGGCACAGTGCATATAAAGAGGCAGGTTGTTATGTTGAATAAATTGCTTCGGTAAGCCTTTTGTGTGTTCTTGTAAGCGCAAACCGCTACCGGCAGCAAGTATGATTGCCCATAATTCGATGTCGCCATCTTCGTGTTTTGCACTTTGTGGAAGATAATTAAAATGTGTCATATGCATATATACAAGAGCCGGACTATAAGCCGGGTTCTGTTTTCACCTTTATTAATACCAAATCATAAACTTAAAATCACAATGCAGTAACAAAAAAAGTGAATGGTCGTCATTAATCTAGAGGTGCAATTACTCACACCTTCAAGCAACCTACCCGAAAGGTTTGACCGGGCCGGCCACCTTTCCTATTTGGTCTTGCTTCAAGTGGGGCTTGCCTAGCTTACTGTGTCACCACAATAACTGGTGAGCTCTTACCTCACCCTTTCACCCTTACC
>CAYJJP010000512.1:0-1512 GCA_964370525.1 uncultured Desulfovibrionaceae bacterium
CCCCCCCCTCACGTTTGATGTTTTTATGATTTTGTGCAAATTGCTTTTAATGCAGCAGCAACACCGGCTCCATAATCAGGATGAGCTTTGCTGCAATTTTCTATGTGGCGCTCCAAGATAAAATCCGGGCAGCCGCACATGGCGCGCGCTGTGTTGTCAAAAAGAAGTTGTTTTTGCTCTGCGCTCATGAGAGCAAAAAGTTTGCCGGGTTGGGTGTAATAGTCGTCATCGTCTTCGCGTGTATCCCAATCCCATGCAGCGCCGTCAAGTTCTAGCGGAGGCTCACGAAATTCCGGCTGTTGTTGCCATTCACCAAAAGAGTTTGGCTCGTAAGGTGTTGTTGCGCCATAATTACCATCAACGCGCATGGCGCCATCTCTGTGATAGCTGTGCACAGGGCAACGGGCTTTGTTCACCGGAATGAGATGATGATTTATACCAAGGCGATAGCGCTGTGCGTCGCCATATGAAAATAAACGACCTTGGAGCATTTTGTCAGGCGAAAAGCCAATGCCGGGCACTATATTTGTTGGATTAAAAGCAGCTTGCTCAACTTCCGCAAAATAATTTTCGGGGTTTTTATTCAATTCAAGCACGCCTACTTCGTGCAAGGGGGCGTCGCTATGATACCAAACTTTTGTTAAATCAAAAGGATGATAGGGAAGCTTTAAGGCGTCTGCTTCGGGTAAGACTTGGAAGAAAAGCTTCCACTTAGGGAATTCACCACGCTCAATGGCTTCAAAAAGATCTCTATGGTGGCTGTCCCTGTCTTTGCCGATAATAGCTTCAGCTTCTGCGTCGCTGAGATTTTTGATGCCTTGCTGGCACACAAAATGGAATTTTACATAAAATCGTTCATTTTGCGCATTAAGTAAGCTGTAGGTATGACTACCAAAGCCATGCATATGCCTGTACGTTGCCGGAATGCCTCTATCGCTCATTAAAATGGTGACTTGGTGCAATGCCTCAGGTAGTAAAGTCCAAAAATCCCAATTGCTTGTGCCGTTATGCATATGTGTTTTGGGATCTCGCTTCACCACATGGTTAAGATCAGGGAAGTTTAAGGGGTCACGCATAAAAAATACAGGCGTGTTATTGCCAACTAAGTCCCAATTGCCTTGTTCGGTGTAAAATTTTATGGCAAATCCGCGAATATCACGCTCGGCATCAGCTGCGCCACGCTCGCCGGCAACGGTGGAAAAACGCAAAAATAAATCAGTTTTTTTGCCTACGGAGGAAAAAATGGAAGCCTTGGTAAATTGTGTGACATCATGAGTGACTGTAAATGTTCCGTAAGCACCGGAACCCTTGGCATGCATGCGCCGCTCAGGGATTACTTCACGGTCAAAATGTGCCAGTTTTTCTATAAACCAAGGATTTTGCAAGAGCATGGGGCCACGTTTGCCAGCGGTGACGACATTTGTACTGCCACTGACGGGACAACCGGATGTAGTGGTGAGTTTTTTGTCAGACATATTTTCTCCTTGTTTTGAGGTTAAACAGCATTAATTA
>CAYJJP010000513.1:0-1512 GCA_964370525.1 uncultured Desulfovibrionaceae bacterium
CGTTGCAACCAATAAAGATGCTTTAAATGCTATGGCTGAGTTTGCCGAAAGCCTTAAAGGAGAAACTCATCCCGATGGTTTTGAGGTAAAATACTTTGAGACGCACATGCATGGTGAAGCGAGAACAATGGCACAAACGCTCATTGATAAGGCTGTGCAATTACAGGCAAAGCTGACCGGCGAACAAAAACCTATTTGCTTTATTGCCGGAGGAGAAACGACGGTAAGCATTAAGGGTAGCGGAAAAGGCGGGCGCAATCAAGAAATGGCGCTCACCGCTGCCTTAGCTTTGGAGGGTCGCCAAGGTATTTTTGCACTTTTTGCCGGAACTGATGGCACCGATGGCCCCACCGACGCCAACGGGGGTTTTGCTGACGGCAACTCTGCACAAAAAATGCGCCAGCAATTTGAGCCGGAAGCTATGCTTGAAAATAATGATAGCAACGCCGCACTTTTAGCAAGCGAAAATATCTTTATTACCGGCCCTACTCTAACCAACGTCATGGATGTCGCAATTTTACTGATATTTCCCGTTACACCTTAAATACAGTATTTCGTTTCTGAGCATCCCGATAAAAACACCAATTACCTATAGAAATTCTATACTATTGGTTGTAGAGCGTTCAAGAAAAAGTCAAATTTTCCTAACTGGTTTAAGTCAGGCTTTTTCTGTTGAACCATTTTTACAACTGGCAACGAGTGAATTTGCGTATTTCTCGGTCAGTACAAAGTTTCTCTGTTTGCTCTATAAAAACAGCAATATACCTTTGTTGTAAATGTTTCATCCAATCTTCCCTACTTACCCACTCTTCGTAAAATATAAATTTATTGGGCTCTGTGCAGTCTTCAAGCAGACTTGCTTGAAGACACCCAGTATCTTTACGAACTGAAGAAAGCATAATTGCTGCCGAAGCAAGAAAAACTTCACGATCTTCTTCTTTAACTGTAGTATGGCCTGTAACAATAAAATCATCTTTTTGCATAATCTTTCCTTAATAAGCTTTTTTTTTCATTAAAACATTGCTATTTTTTTGTCAACAGAGTATTTAACTTGTGTATGATTTTTTTTCAAGAAGACACCGGTTAATTATTTTTCCTACGAAAAACTCATTTGAATTACATTTCTATATAGTCAATCGGTTCAAAGCGCGATAGAGATAAAACTAATCAGCATCTCTCAAAAAATCATTAACTTTTACGCTTGACACTTGCCTTATAGTTAAAAATGATTACAGTATTAGGACAGACAATAAACTATTTCGTTCTACCCTGAGAAACACTTAAAAATCTTAAACTTTTTTCATGCAACTTCAAACCACATGCTCATACCCTTAGCTGGATTTTTTCTTAGCTTAAATTTTGCCATTTTGACCATTTTTAGTCTTTTATCGACTTTGAGCAACCATTCTCAATGGACGAAAAGCAAATAAGGCATAATGTATTTAATATTTTTTATAGCATAAAAACAGTTGCGACATATGACATGCTTTGCTAAACTATACGAAGTTATAG
>CAYJJP010000514.1:0-1505 GCA_964370525.1 uncultured Desulfovibrionaceae bacterium
CAATCCAATAAATATCTTTTTTTAATTCTACGGGTTGCATTTTTTCTCCTATTTAAAATACTACAAAGGGCAGCACAAAATAACGTGCACTGCCCCTTAATATTAGCTTCAAAAAAGTTTAGCTTGGGCTGAAGCTTTCTTTGCCTACACCACACGCAGGACATGCCCAATCATCGGGTAAGTCTTCAAATGCTGTGCCGGGCTTTGCGTGCGGCTCATCGCCAACAGCAGGATCATATTCGTAGCCACAAACTTCACAAGTATACTTTTGCATAATAAATACCTCTTGGTTAAGGTTAATGGAATTTTGAACTACAACGACTTTAGGATAATCTAAGGCACAAACTTTGTCTATCTTATTTTTTTAAACGTAATAAGCTTAGTACGATACATATTTATTGAGAAAGATTGCTATTTTCCGCTTTTACGCCTAAAATATTTGGCAAGGCAACGCCCACATTTCCTAAAAAAAATTCTGCGGGGTGTCTACCGCCCCAAAAAAACTCTTCTTCGTTCACTCGCAGAACCATGCCTGCTTGAACGCCGCCCTCCACATACATGACAGTTTGAATATAAAGAGGCAATTTAAGTATGATTTCTGCAAAAGAATGTGCGTCCAATGGCTTGGCGCAATGAAAAAAAAGAATATTTCCTTTTTTGTCCTCACCGACTGCTGAAATGGAATGTTTTTGCCCGCCTTTTGACCAAAGGATGTTACGCTTGGCGCTGATTAAGCGATAGTTTTGAATAACCATCGTATATTCTTTGAGTAGCTGTTCTAGTTGTGGATGATTCCTTTCCACGATGCGTGCGGAAATGAGCTTTTTATTCCTTGGTTGTGCCAAAAAATAAGCACCAAACTTACTTACGCGTTTAGGATTATTGGTATAATCTCCACTTCGCATGTAGCCGGTGCTTGTTTGACCGTCTGGCAAATACATGCTGGCATTTATGGCACTCACAAGCTTGGCTTCATGCGCCCACTGGGCTAAGGTTTTCGGGTAACTCTTGGTTTTTCCTATGCTATGTAGGCAAAACTGAAAAAAATTTGGATTGATGCGTACAATTCGCAATTGCCCTTCGGTGTTCGGAGGGAAAGTTTTTAGCTCAACTTCGGCAAGGTCTAGTCCGGGCAATTTATGTTTCCACGGTATTTGTGGTGCAAGTTGTAAAATATCTTCGGGTTGTGTGGTTGATGACGCAAAACTAGGCGAAGCTGCGACAATGCATATGCTCAAAAATAATAATAGTTTTAAGGATTGTTGCATATGCATTCCTTTTTGTTTGTGCAATTTTGGGGAAGATATGTAAAATGTTCTTAACTAATACATTGTAAGATAAAATGTGTCAATGTTAGCGCTTGAATGCCGCAAAATTTAGTCTATTCTTCATGTTTTACGTTGCTTTATAGAATTTCAAATTGTATACATGTAAGGCTTGAAATCTGCCTAAAAATCTTTTATAGAAGGAAAACATTGTGGTAGTAGCCACTTTTCGCTTTTGTG
>CAYJJP010000515.1:0-1504 GCA_964370525.1 uncultured Desulfovibrionaceae bacterium
CTTAGGCGCTTAGATTATTAATATTTTTATTAAAGGTGCGAGTATAAATGCTATTGCTTTTCTTGGGACTGCTAGTCTTTGCGGGTACAATTTATGCTATAACAAAGCAATATCACACGACGATGGTACTTTTTTTGTCGGGAATTGCTCTTTGGACATTGGCCTTCAGCTTTGATGCGCATTTTTATACAGTTAAACATTTTCAAGGCACCGGTTTGCACGCCTTGGACACAGTGGCCATGTTCACAGCCTTGTGTACAAGTAGTATAAGTTCAATTGGTTTGATTATTATGGCTGCCGGTGGATTTGCTTGTTATATGAACGCTCTTGGAGCTTCAGATGTCTTTGTACAAATTGCCTCCAGGCCATTGAGGTTCATAAAAAATCCTTATATATTAATTGCTACGGCTGTTATCTTCATTCAAATTATGAGTCTTTTTGTTCCAAGCGCCACGGGCTTAGCCATGCTTTTGCTGGTAACACTCCTTCCTTTATTGAAAAAGCTTAATGTATCAGCGGCTTCAACGGCAGCAGTTTTGGCATCCAGTGTCTGTCTTGAGCTTGGCCCTGCTTCCGGCACAAGTAGCGTAGTCGCACAGCTTTCTGGCATCACTCCTATGACCTATTTTGTGAATTATCAATTGATTGCTTCTGTTGCAAGTATAATAGTTTTGGCGGTATTGTATTTTTTCACCTCCATGTATTTTGATAAAAAGGAAAAGCATTTGCTTGTGAGCGAAGTTGAGCCAGCGCTTGCCCCGGTTGATGTTGAAAAAGCGGAAAAGCACTTGCCAAGTTTTTATGCCGTCCTTCCGGCTATTCCTTTGATTTTACTTGTTATATTTAATGATTATGTTATTCATGCTGTGGAGTTGGACGTGGTGACAGCCATGTTTTTTGCATTCTTGCTGGCCATGCTGTGTGAACTTGTGCGTACACGAAACTTGGCGCAAACATTGAATACAGGAGCAACTTTTTTCACAGGTATGGCCGATATGTTAAAAAGTGTGGTTATGCTCTTGGTGGCTGCTCAATTTTTCGCTTCCGGTTTACAAGCTGTGGGTATTTCGCACTACCTTCTTCAAGTTGCTGAAATTGCAGGTTTTGGAGTGCTTGGTATGACTGTTTTACTCGTAAGCATAATTGGCATTTTGACCATAAGTTCCGGTAGCGGCAGCGCGTTTTTTTTGAGTTTTTCCGAGCTTGCACCACAGGTTGCAACCCAAATGGGAGCATCTCCTCTGAGCATGTTACTCCCCATGCAAACGGCGGCCGGCACCTTCCGCAGTATGTCACCTGTGGCCGGACTTGTTGTTGCCATATCTAAGAGCGCCGGCATAAGCCCCTTCACTGTTGTTAAACGTACCGCAATCCCCATGCTGGGTGCTATAGTTACCAATATTATTGTAGCATATTTCTTAGGTACACACTGATCAATTATTTTTCTAGGGATACACTGATTTATTATTTTTTTGTGAGGGGGGAAGGGGAACTTTTGCGACTA
>CAYJJP010000516.1:0-1503 GCA_964370525.1 uncultured Desulfovibrionaceae bacterium
GCGCCAAAAAGTGTTTTCCTTCCCCCCAAACCCCCCATCCTTTCCCAAAACGCGCTCACTGCTCATCTCTTACGAGATGAGCTATAGCAATTTTACTTTTTACTGTCCACTTACACATGGTTGAGTTATGTTTAAGGAAACGCTGATTAAAAAGAATGCTATATATTTAGATGTATTAAGTTGGTATTAAAAAGTTAGAATTTCATTTCAGTTTGAAAAGTGCAATAATAAGCGCGTTTTGGGTCGGCCTTTCCAAAAAATTTTACGTGAATTTTTCTTACGAAAAATTCTTTCGAATATCTTATATTACAGAGTGTTAGTTGAAACATAATTTGTTTCATCTTATTTTCAACTTGTTGAAAATAAGACGCGATAGGGTTTCCAAAGGGGATTATCCCCTTTGGCGGGGTGGAGGGGCGGAGCCCTTCCCCTCCGGAGGAATTAATCAGCGTTTCCTTAAGGAAACAGTTATCATATAATTGTGCAAATCTCTTAATAAGGCGGTCATCATTGATGAATTAAAGAAATATTTAAAATTTTTTTACAAAACTTGACAGCTGGTAACTTTGTGGGCAAAATGTGGAAATGTTATGAGCGAGACTCATTATAATATTCTGAGTTTTTTCAATATTTTAAATAATTAATGGAGATATTTATGGCAGCCTTGTATCGATTGGTAACCCGTAGTGATTTTGATGGATTGGTGTGCGCTGTGCTACTTAAGCAAAAAGGCCTGGTTGGCGATATTCTTTTTGTTCACCCAAAAGATGTACAAGACGGACGCATTGAGCTTACAAGTAACGATATTACCACAAATCTACCTTATAGCCCCTATGTGCATATGTGTTTTGACCACCATCTCTCAGAAACATTGCGCTCAAAAGAAAAAGCCAGCAATCATATTATTGATTCCACTGCCCCATCAGCAGCGCGCGTTGTATATGATCATTTTGGCGGAAAAGAACAGTTCCCTAATATTTCTGATGACATGATGGAAGCTGTGGATAAGTCGGATGCTGCACAGCTGACCATGGACGATATTATTAATCCTACGAATTGGATTTTGCTCAATTATATTATGGATCCACGCACGGGGCTTGGACGTTTTCGTGAGTTTACCATTAGCAATTATGAACTCATGATGAAGTTGATTGGACTTTGTACCGAGCTTCCCGTTGAAGAAATTATGCTAGATTCTGATGTTGTGGAACGTACGGCTCTTTATAATTCCCACAAAGAAAAATCGGAAAATCAGCTTAAAGAGTGCTCAAAAATTGTTGGTAATGTTATTGAGTTTGATATTCGTGAACAAGATCCCATTTGGACAACCAATCGCTTTATGCTCTATGCTCTCTTTCCGGAAAGTACCATTTCAATTCATGTAATGTGGGGCTTCCAAAAGAAAAACATTGTGTTTGCGGTGGGTAAATCTATTGTGAATCGTGCGTCTAAAATTAATATTGGTGAGATTATGCTTTCCTATGGTGGCGGCGGACATATGAA
>CAYJJP010000517.1:0-1488 GCA_964370525.1 uncultured Desulfovibrionaceae bacterium
TAGCTATGAAGTTTATGGCGAAGCTGATTATAATGTGAAGAATTGGTCAACGGTTTTAAGAGTTGCGCGTACCGGTGCAAGTGATTATGTTTTTGGCGCCGCCAATGGAAAAAAGATTCATTTTGACGGCGGTACAATTATTGCCAGAGCCGGTGAAGACTTTGAAAACGGTAAGGTGTATGACGTTCGTGATATGATTGACTCAAATGTGCAAGATGACGATATTAGTGGCGGCTTTGGCAATGTTGCCACAGAAGTGGACTTGTTGAGAGCCGTGCTTATAGGTACTGACGCTAAAACACAGCAAATTCGTTTGGTTACCAGTATTGACGAGAAAACAAATCCCGTAGGGCAGTTAGCTACTTTTACCGTAAATAACACTATTGCTCGCATGCAAGGCCTAGGCGCTGCTTTGTTTAAGCAAACAATAGGTTTTACCGGCGCCCATGCGGAATATACAAAGGACGTATTGGAAAGGCAACAAGCTGAACAACTTGCAGAAGCAGAAGGATTTGAGGCTGAAGAAGGGGGCGTGTATGGCGTAAGCGCAGGCTCGGAAGAAGCTGCGGCAAGTGCTGCCAGACTCAAAAATTGGCGGACATTTATTTCTCCCTATGGTGCTTATGCAACCCATAGTAAGTATAATGGAACCGGTACCAGTGGCGGTATTTTGGGCGGGCTTACCTATACTTTCAATGATGTTTTCGCTTTGGGCTTTCACTTTGATTTGAATATTGCCTCCAATGAATTGGACGCTTTTGAAATGACCACAGATACTTTTTCGGGCGCTTTTGGTTTGCACGGAACTGTACTTTTTACTCCCGATTGGTATGCACGCGCGCAGGCGACAGTATCCTTTGGCTCCAACGACAGTACATTTTCACTTGCCGAAGGAACCGGGCTTAGCGATGATGTGAACTATGGTGACTTTGCTTTATTTGCCGGCTTACACACCGGCTATGTCTTTAAAATTAACGACAATCATACACTCACTCCGGAAATCGGACTTACCTTTCTCACCATGTCCATTGATGATATGAGCTTGCGCTTTAAGGGTGCTGTCGACTATACGGGCATTTATGATATTGATTTTGAAGAAATTAATTACAGTGCGCTGTATGGGAATTTCAACCTACGCTATGCGGGTAAATTCTTGCTTAGCGAAGGTGCTGACGATGAAGCAAATAGTGCTGGGCAAAGCGGTGAAGGCTTCGAGGTTGTAAAAGACAAACTAGCCGAAGAGGCCGACAAATTGTATCTTAGCCCCTCCTTGGCTTTTGGTATACGCCAAAACCTGACCGGCACTGAGATGAATTCTAAGTTACGCTTTATCGGAAATTCTTATACTACGAAATCCTACGAAGATAGCACTACTTTTACTGCCAACGTGGGAATTGAAATCTTTAATAGAACATTTAGCTTTGGCCTTGCCTATGATGGCGAGTATGGGTATTACCGTAAGAGCCATGGTGGTTCGGCTTTATTTAA
>CAYJJP010000518.1:0-1486 GCA_964370525.1 uncultured Desulfovibrionaceae bacterium
GCGCTAGCAAAAGTTTTCCCCCAAAAAATATCTCAAATTAGAATGCGTGAGCGTTTCCCTAGCAATACAACACTTATTCAGTCATTTATTTTCGTCCGACACAAAAGTATGCAAAACCAAGTCCTGCCATGCTTGCAGGATTATAAAGATTTCTTCCGTCAAACATTATCGGTGCAGTCAACAAGGTTTTGATGCGTTCAAAGTCTGGGTTACGAAATTGATTCCACTCAGTTACCACAAGCAATGCTTCTGCGCCTTGGCAGACGTCATATTGATTGTCCAAAATTTCAACAAGCTTATTATCCTTGAGAATTTCAGCAGCATTTGCACCGGCAACGGGATCAAACGCACGAATGTGCATACCCTTATCCGTCAGTTCCTTAATGATGGATAAAGATGCAGCGTCACGCATATCATCGGTATTGGCCTTAAAGGCAAGTCCCCAAAGTGCAAGAGTTTTATCCTCAACGCCACCTTGCGCCTCAAAATATTCCATAATGCGCATGGCCATGCTTTTCTTTTGGCGCGCGTTCACACTTTCCACGGCGTTCAAAAGTTCAGGCACAACAGCAGCTTTGCATGCAGTATGTATAAGCGCCTTAACATCCTTGGGAAAGCAAGAACCGCCATAGCCCACGCCCGGATAGATGAACTGATAGCCAATGCGCGAATCAGAACCAATGCCGGTACGCACATCACGCACATCAGCACCCACTTTTTCGCATATTGTAGCGATTTCATTGATAAAAGAAATTTTCGTGGCTAACATGCAATTGGCAGCGTACTTGGTCATTTCTGCACTACGAACACCCATTACGATGATTTTTTCTCGATTTCTGGCAAAGGGAGCATAAAGCTCACGCATGACAGCGGCTGCTTTTTCGCAAGATGTCCCGATAACCACACGATCGGGCTTCATAAAATCGCTTATGGCATCGCCTTCCTTCAAGAATTCCGGATTTGACACCACCTCAAAACCTATGCTGGTCTGGCGCAAAACAAGAGCTTGTTCAATAATCGCACGTACTTTATCGGCTGTACCCACAGGCACAGTGGATTTATCAACAACAATAAGCTCTTTTGTCATAAAGCGCCCAATATCGCCGGCAACCTTTTCCACATAGCTAAGATCGCAAGAACCGTCAGCACTTGAAGGCGTACCCACGCAAATGAAGGCAAGATGTACATCCTTAAGGGCATCTTCCAGCGAAGTGGTAAAGGTCAAGCGCCCGTCAGCATGACTACGCTTTACCATATCTTCAAGCCCCGGCTCAAAAATATGCACTGAGCCGGCATTCAATCTTTCCACAACTTCAGGATTAACGTCAACGCAAGTGACAATATTTCCCATTTCTGCAAAACAAGCAGCAGAAACAAGCCCCACATAACCCGTGCCCACAATACAAAGTTTCATTTTTCCATCCGTAAAATTTGTCCCCTGACAAAAGCTGTAAATATTACACACCACGGCATTCTAATTTGAGAT
>CAYJJP010000519.1:0-1479 GCA_964370525.1 uncultured Desulfovibrionaceae bacterium
TGACTAAAAAATTCTTTTATTTTAAATCATTAATGTCTTTTTCAGTGACGACTAATTAGCACGTTCTTTAAAACTCTAAATTCCCCGGTGTTCGTGGGAAGGGGATGACATCTCGAATATTGCTGATGCCCGTGAGCAGCATGAGCAGGCGCTCAAAGCCGAGCCCAAAGCCGGCATGGGGCACTGTGCCGTAACGCCGTAAGTCCAAGTACCAGCCAAAATCTTCAATATCCATACCCATTTCAATGATGCGCTGTTCCAAAACGTCCAGACGTTCTTCACGTTGCGAGCCGCCTATCAATTCGCCTATGCGTGGCACAAGCACATCCATAGCCGCAACGGTGGTTGCATCGTCATTCAAACGCATATAAAAAGGCTTAATGACCTTGGGATAATCTGATAAAATAACGGGATGCGAAAAATGCTCCTCGGCAAGGTAACGTTCATGCTCTGTCTGTAAATCTGTACCAAAGGCCACGGGATATTCAAATTTTTTGCCGCTCTTTTGCAAAATATCCACGCCTTCGGTATAGGTTAAGCGCACAAAGGGCTTACTGAGCATATTTTTAAGTCTTTGCAATAATTCCGTATCTACAAATTTATTAAAAAGCGCCACATCCTCTGAGCATTGGCTGAGCACATGCTCAATCACATAGCAAGTAAGGCCCTCACCTAAATCCATATTATCCTGCAAGTCGGCAAAGGCCATTTCCGGCTCTATCATCCAAAATTCTGCGGCATGACGTGGAGTATTGGAATTTTCCGCTCTAAAAGTCGGCCCAAAAGTATAAACACGCCCAAGCCCCAGCGCCAAGGCTTCCGCCTCAAGTTGGCCGGAAACCGTCAAATTGCATTCCTTACCAAAAAAATCCTTGCTCAAATCTTTTTCACCAAGCGCAAGGTTGCTGACCCGAAACATCTCCCCTGCTCCCTCACAGTCAGAACCGGTGAGGATGGGAGTGTGCACATTATGAAAACCTTCTTTTTTGAAGTACATATGCACAGCCTGTGCAGCCTCAGCACGAATGCGAAACGCTGCGCCATACTTATTGGTCCGTGCCCGAAGATGCGCAATGGTACGCAAAAATTCGTCGGAATGACGTTTTTTTTGCAAAGGAAAGCTTTCTTGGTCGGCTAGACCATACACAGTCATTTCGTGCGCTCGCACCTCAAACTTTTGCCCCTTACCAAGTGAAGCCACAAGTTCACCCACTATGCGCACAGCAGCACCGGTATTGACATTTTCCATGGCAGCAAATGCCGGCGTACCGTCGTCGATGATACACTGAATATTTGCAAGGCACGAACCGTCATTAAGCTCCAAAAAGCTAAAGCCTTTCGCATCCCTGCGTGTACGCACCCAACCACACAGGCACACTGAAGCAAGCGGTTCTGTGCTGGCAAGAAGTCTGACTATGAGTGTTCTTTGCATATTTTACATTCCCCTTTATTTCGTCTACGATAATATTTTATTTATTG
>CAYJJP010000520.1:0-1476 GCA_964370525.1 uncultured Desulfovibrionaceae bacterium
TTTTTAAAAATCCTGCCCCCAGAGTATAAAAATCGAGATTTTTGTGGTTCTTATTAATTCACTTGAAAATCATGCTTTAGCTTAAAGCGACTCAAGCTTGCTCCGGGTATGCCATTGAAAGGAGCCACATCACCGCCGTTAAGATAGAGCACCGGGACGCTGTACTCAATTCTGAAGGTTTCGCCAGGGCCAACTGGAGTTAAAGTTTCAGGATTGTTAACAAGAATGCTACCTGATGCTTCTCCAAGAGCCATGCCATTACCTCTGGCGTTGGCAGTAAAGGCCATGGAACGGCTGGTAATACTCGAAATGGTTTTATCCATGCTGTTATTAACGCAAGTTGCTATAATTTTAGCGTAATAATATCCTTGGCCGGCTGCGTTATTTTGTTCTGTGTTGCGGTGTAATGTGAAGCCGGAGTATGAAATGGAAACCCAGGCAGGACGAGCTTCACAGAAGCTGGCAAAGCTTAGAAATAGCAACAACATGCTTGCAATTTTCACATAATGTTTTTTTAACATATTTTCTCCTTGGTTTGAGGTTGTTTACACTTGTTTTTAATTTGACGGCATATACCCATCAGAGCATCATATTCATGGCGGCGTAATCCTGTTCTGCCTATGAGGCGGCGCAAAGGCATGAAAAAATACTCAGGATTATCTTTGTGCAAAAAATCTATGTGCATCAAGGTTTCTTTGATATTTTCCATAAGTCTTTGTTCATCGGCGGAGGAAATGCGCCTTTCTTGGTCTTCGACCATATTTTGCGGTGCGTGAACAGTTTTAAAGCATTCATAGAGCATGAGCAATGTTGCTTGTGCCACATTTAACGAGCTGGCTGTTGCTGTGGCGGTGGGAATGCTTACAAGTCTTTGGCAATAAGTTATTTCTTCGTTGTTTAATCCTTTGTCTTCCGGCCCCATAACAAGGGCTACACGCTCATTATCCTTAAGTGCTATACTCATTTCCTTGGCGGCCTTGCTTGGGTGAAGGATTTCACGCCGCCAGCCTCCGGTGCGTGCGCTTGTGCCTATAACTAAACTAAAGGGTGCAAGCGCCTCGCCAAGGTCTTGTTGTATGGTAATATTTTCCAATATATGTAGGCCTTTTGCTGTAGCCAAAGGACGAGCTTTTTCCATATTCCATAGTTCCGGTGCTACCAAGGTTATGCCGCCGGCGCCCATATTCGCCACAGCGCGTGCCACCATGCCGACATTTTCGGGAAAGCGACTTTTTAGCAAAACAACTTCGAGATTGTGCAATAAATTCCCCTTTGTTCTTGTTAATTATGAAGTAACTGGTTGACCCATGAAGTTTTGTCACAGGATTGCCTGAAAGTGCTTATTACTCGCACAGGGCTTGTTTGGCAAGTTTGTTTTGGGGAGCTTGTGCGAGAAAAGTTTTCGTTGCCAGCTATATTTTAGGTCTGTTGATTAAGGTGCTTTTACGTCCAAAGCAAAAGGAAAGATGTAAATTC
>CAYJJP010000521.1:0-1472 GCA_964370525.1 uncultured Desulfovibrionaceae bacterium
TTCAATGGCACCTTCTTTGGCCATACTACCTCCATTTGTGCTCTTTGCGAACATACTACCATACACACGAACTGCATAAACTGTCAACAAGGGAAAAATAGCTCATTTTTAATGATTTTATACAAGCGCATTATTTCTTGCAATGGTGCAACTCTTGATTTATAATGAAGCAATTAAATTTTTATTAAAGGAATTTGTATGTTTACTCTTCTGCTGGCTGTGGGGCTGGCGTTAATTATTTCGGCAATATGTTCGTTGACTGAAACAATGTTATATTCAGTTTCTTGGGCTCACATCGAAGAGCTTCGTAAAAAAGGCAAACTTTCCGGTGAATTACTGTTTCAAATGCGCTCGCATGTGGAAAGACCCATCGCTGCCGTACTTACCTTAAATACCATTGCCAATACTGCCGGCTCTACCGTTGCCGGTGCAGCATTTGCCTCAGCTTTTGGCTCTGTTTATATGGGCGTATTTGCAGCTGTTTTTACATGTCTTATTTTGATTTTTGGTGAAATTATCCCCAAAACCATAGGCGTTCTTTATGCTAACCCGACATCTTCTGTTCTAGCAAGACCCTTATTTTTTATAACAAAATTATTTACACCAATTATCTGGCTTTCAGCATACATTACAAAACTTATTGCGCCAAAACAAGGTGCCGCCCAAATGTCCGAAGAAGACATTCGTGCCGTGACCAGCCTTTCTCGTAAAGCCGGAAGCATTCAGCCTTATGCGGAAAAAACCATAACCAATGTTCTCTCGCTTGAGCGTAAATATGTGAAGGATATCATGACTCCGCGCACAGTGGTTTTTTCCTTACCGGTGGATTTGAATATGCTTGAGGCGTATAAAATGCCGGATATGTGGCATCATAGTCGCATTCCCGTGTATGCCGAGCATAATGAAGATATTGTGGGCATTGTGGAGCGTCGTACTTTGGGTAAAAGTATGTCTGAGGGTCAAGACGGAACCTTAAAAGACTTGATGCGGCCCGTGCATTTTGTTCCGGAAAGTCAAACCCTTGATAAACTTTTGCAATCTTTCTTGAATTCTCGTGTACATCTTTTTGTTGTGCTTGATGAATACGGCGGACTTGCCGGCGTTGTTTCGCTGGAAGACGTACTGGAAGAAATTTTAGGCCGTGAAATCGTAGATGAAAGCGATGTGGTGGTTGACCTCCAAGAATTGGCTCGCAAACGCCGTGATGAAGCTATAGGTAAAGTCGTAAAATCATAAAGTAGTATATTTTTGTGGTGGAAGAGGATTTTTGTGCTTAAAATTTTCTTTCACCGACTCTTCAAGCGCCGCTCAACCGTCAGAAGCCCATTCAATTTTTTTCAAAAATGCTTCCGCCAACTCCTCAGCTTTAGAATAAACCAGCGCTATTTCCTGCTTACTGATATTGGGAATATGTATACCGCATAGGCAGGTTACGGTTATGCCCAGCTGTTTTTGTATTTTTTGTGCAATCT
>CAYJJP010000522.1:0-1464 GCA_964370525.1 uncultured Desulfovibrionaceae bacterium
GTAAATTTACCACAACTATTCACGCTCGTTTGCTAAAATATATTGGCGCGCAAGATAAGCAGCACCCCAAAGGCCGGCCTCATCATGCATCATAAGCTCAATGGGGATTTTTTTGAGCATGGGGAGCATGTGCGCCGGCGCTGTGAAAAATTCTTCTGTGAATTGATTACATTGAAATATAGAAGGGTTTTTCATAAGCACTCCGCCCCCAAGATATATGCCGCCTGTGCAAAGCGTATTTAAGGCTAAATGACGACACATTCTGCCAATAAAACGTGCGTAGAGCTGTAGCTGTAGGCTTTCTGATTTTTGCCCACTTCCATACAACATTATTTGCGCTGCTTGTTCTACACTTACATGTTCTCCGAGCGCATAGGCGTGTAAGAGTTGCAAACCACGTCCGGACAAAATATCTTCTGCGCTGATACGTTCTTGCTTCAAATATTGCGATGCAAATCGAGCAAAATCCATTTCCTCCGCGCCATAAAATGCCATGTCAACATGACCTCCCTCAGACGGTAATACTTCATAAGATTCTCTGCCCACATAAACCGAAGCGACAGCAGGAACCAGCGTAGCCACGCCAAGCCCCGTTCCGGCACCAAGAATACTTCGTGGCGCAGTGTCTTCCTTGCTATCAATTTCGGGCGTAACAATGTTTATCGTTGGCACTTCACGCGCAAGGGACGCAAAAGCCTGTAAAGCAAAATCATTCACCAGCAAAAAGTTTTCAGCATATTTTATCCAAGCGCATACAGAAAAATCCAGTTCGAGAGAAATATTGGTAAGCCTAGCAACTTGAGGAAAGCGTCCAATCTTCTCTATAAGTCCTGCAACGCCCCATACTTGAAAGTCAATCTGACTTACTGATATATCAAGTTTTTCAGCTCCAAACGCCAATACATCCTCCGCATTTTTACACTGACAAATTTCCTCAGTTGGAAAAATTTTGCGCCCCATATAATATAATATTGAGCGTACAAGCTTAAAATGCGCAAAACGACAATGAGTTCCACCAAGATCAACACATAAAATATTCAAAAAACACCTCACGCACTTTTTAATAACATCGGCAGCCCATGAACTTTTTCAAACGGCTGCCGAGTAATAATCGCTAAACATATCTGCTTAAATACTTGATAAATAAGAAATGAAAAAACATGCTCTTTTACTTATAACGTTCGGATTTTCTGTACCAATTCATCTTCATTGGGAAAATCACCCACGGCATGCTTTGAAAATATCAAACTCCCGTTAACCACAACATCAAATATGCCCCCACCGCCACGAATGAGCGTCACTTGAACATTAAACGCATCTGTAATTTTATTGGCCAAACTGGCCGCTTTGGGTTCATAGTTTCACGCACCGCAATATGTAATGCTCACTTCCATACATTTTCCCCTTGATAAAGTTAATTATAATAAACAATTGCCAGCCAAACATTCTAAACACGATTTTGAG
>CAYJJP010000523.1:0-1460 GCA_964370525.1 uncultured Desulfovibrionaceae bacterium
TGTACTCGCATAGGCGCATGCAAGATTTTAAAATGCTTGCGTAAGGATTTTTCTAAATAACGACAATACGTCTCGGAAACTCTTTCCGCATCGTTCACAAAGAAAACAAAAGTCGGCGGTGCTATTTCCGCTTGAGTTAAGTAGAAAAATTTTGCACGAACCCTCTTAATAACAGGCGGTTGATGTTTTTCAAGCACAGCTTCCATAGCTCTGTTCAACTGCCCCGTAGGAATGCGTATTTGGCATTCTTCATGTATTTGACGGGCTAAGGGTAAAATTTTTGCAAGTCTTGTCCGTTCCACCGCAGAAACCAGCAACACAGGAACATGCGAACAAAATGCAAGCATTTCCGACAAGTTTTTTTGTAATTGCTTAACGGCATTTTTTGGTACAAGGTCAATTTTATTAACTAAAATCATAAAAGGCGTTTTGCGCTCGTGCAACAAGTCCATAAGGCGTTTGTCCTGCTGGCTCACCCCTTCCGTAGCATCCAAAACAAGAAGCGTTACATGTGCTTTCGTGCTGGATTTTATAGCGGAATTTACTGAATATTTTTCCACCGTATCCGTAATTTTTGCCCGCCTACGCACGCCGGCTGTATCCACAAAAACATATTTCTCGCCTTTGATTTCAATTTCTACATCAACACTGTCACGAGTTGTTCCGGCAACATCGGACACAATCATACGCTCAGAACCATGCAAGGCATTAATAAGCGATGACTTTCCGGCGTTGGGTCGACCAAGAAGAGCTAGCTTCAAGCCCACATCTTTTTGCTCAAAATCCTCCCAATCTTCGGGAATAAGGTCGTGTAAATTCTCACGCAACGCTCGCAAATTGTGCCCATGCTCGGCAGATACGGCAATGAGAGGGAATCCTAAGGCATGAAATTCCGCCAGTATTTGATTTTCTTGCTCAGCTCCGTCAACCTTATTCACAACTATCAGCGTGGGTTTGCCCATGCGGCGTACATGCGCCAATAAATACTCATCAAGTGGCAACAAACCATCACGCCCGTCCATAACAAAGGCCACAGCCACAGCCGTTTCTAAAGCATCTTCGGCCTGACGCAAGATATCAGCCTCAAAACCACGAATACCTTCAGGCCCTTCGGTTATCTCTGCGTGGGCATCAAGTGTAATACCACCGGTATCCACAATCCCATAGCGCACCTCTCCATGCTCACGCACAAGACCTTCCATGCGGTCACGCGTAACACCCGGGCGGTCATGGGTAATGGCTCGATTACTATGGATAAGGCGATTAAAAAGGGTCGATTTTCCCACATTGGGACGCCCCACCAAAACAATTTTGGGTACACGATCTGACATGAATTTTCTCTAATAAAAAAAAGATTTTGCGTTTTGCAGTTGCTGAACGTCTACCTTTAAAATTTTTCTTTGTCAAGAAAAGTAATTTTGCAGGACAGGGGGAAACCTTTTTCTAGCGCCAAAAAGTTT
>CAYJJP010000524.1:0-1453 GCA_964370525.1 uncultured Desulfovibrionaceae bacterium
AAAGCCCTGCAACATGCCGGCATAAATGCAACATTCACTTCTCGCAACGACATAACTGTCGCAGAGAAAAAGATTTCCGGATCAGCCCAGCTCAGGCGCGCAGGAAAAGTCTTGCATCACGGAACCTTACTTGTACATCTTGATTTAGACATGCTCGGCGCGGTACTGACCGGCGCACCCGATAAATATCTCTCCAAGGGCATAGCCTCCATACGCAGCCGAGTTACCAATATTCACGAGTGTTTACCTCAGAATACTTCAGCCAAAGCTCACATGCAAAACATTAAAGATTTGCTCATTGCACACATCGCCCCGAAAGAAATTGCTCTTACATCAGAAATGCAAACAGGCGCCCAAAAGCTCTTAGAAGAAAAATATGCCACACACGCTTGGAATTATGGTGCATCCCCAAACTTTACCGAAATGAAAAGACATCGTTTCCCATTTGGACTGGTGGAATGCCATCTCAATGTGCGCAAAGGAATAATCGTGGGGGCAAAATTTTTCGGAGATTTTTTTGCTCAAAATCCCATAGAAGAGCTGGAGGCCACATTGCAAAACATCCCATACACTCAAGAAAGCATTCAAAAGACCCTTAAAAACGTGCCACTAGAACAATATTTTGCCGGTTGCGATGCACAAAACATTTTGGAATTTTTAGCAGCTTGTTGAATTTTTTACAGACTCCAAACAAGCTGCCAACAAAAAGACCAAATATTTTCTTATTGAAAACCGTTAAGAAATAAGAAAGTTACATTTCTTTCTTATTTCTTAGGCTTTTGTTTTTCCGTTCGTTTTGTGCTTTTTTTACATTTGACTTCATTCTCAGCAAATGATTTTCTGACATGAGCGATTGATTTTTAGGATAACCACAAAGCTTAATATATCCTTCGCGAGTCAATCCATTGTGCTTGGCAAGATGCCTTTCGGTTATTATTTGTCCTTCTTGACCACAAATGCAACAGATAATCTTATCACGCTGAATAGCGCCCTCAGGCTTAACCTTTAACTTACGACGCACAAAACCACAGGTAATAGAAGTTTTAGGCTGTTTATTATCTGCATTTTCATCAGTAACGCCATCTACTTTTTCTGTTGATGAGCCAACACTTGAAAGGCATTCACCGGTAATATTAGTTAATCCTTTTAAGTATGCAGAAAATTGTTCAAGAATAAAAGCAGGGGACTGTTTAGGATTCGCTTCCATAATCATTCGCAAGAGTTCAGTTTTATCAATCATCATTCATCTCCTTCTTTTAATTTCTTAAAAAATAACTATTAAATCCCTTGGTGTCAATAAATACCGCACTAAAAAATAAAATTTATTCACTATTTTTTCGAAACATAAACAGCATTCGAGTTAAACAAAAAACATTTCATTATCAACTCCTTAGCTTTAAGCAAAATTCAATGCGTTTTTAGCAGGTTGAATATTTCTTTTAATTACTATATA
>CAYJJP010000525.1:0-1439 GCA_964370525.1 uncultured Desulfovibrionaceae bacterium
GGTAATGAGCTGCAAGGTTTTTCATATGCAATGAGTAATTATAGCTAAAGTTTATCAGTCCGTTGAAAAAGCTCCATCTGCTGTGTCTGCAATAAAAAGCCAAACTGCTTATGTATGTCTAATACACAGCGCACCTTGACCTTTTTTTGCTTCCTTGCATCAGGTACTTTTTGAACGGCCTGCTGAAAAATGTTCTTTTCAACAGGCTGTTATATATTACACAATATATCTGCTTAGCCAATGCTCGTAATTGGGATTTTCCCCTTTTACTATGGCAAAATATTTTTGTTGTAATTCAAGTGCCACTTTGCCGGCCTTACCTTCGCCAATGCTACGTCTGTCTACGGAGGCAATGGGGGTAAGTTCAGCTGCTGTGCCGGTGAAGAAAGCTTCGTCGGCAGTATAGAGTTCATCACGAGTAAATTGCTGTTCGACAACCGTATAACCGGATTCACGAGCTATGTGCATGACAGTTTCTCGTGTTATTCCACCAAGGATGGAGGTTAAAGGTGTTGTCTTAATGACATTGTCTTGCACTATAAAAATATTTTCGCCTGTAGCCTCTGACACAAAGCCATTGGTGTCAAGCATAAGCGCTTCATCGTAGCCATCATTTACCGCTTCCATTTTGGCAAGTACGGAATTGACATAATTTCCGGAAACTTTAGCCTTGGTCATATTGGCATTGACATGTTGACGGGTAAAACTCGATGTTTTTATGTCAATTCCCTTGGCAAGAGCTTCTTCGCCAAGATAGGCTCCCCAAGGCCAAACGGCAATGATGGTTTGGATGGGATTGTCTTGAGGGTGAATACCTAAAACACCAAAACCCACAAAACTTAAAGGACGTATATAGCCTTCGGTAAGTTTATTTATTTTTACAGTATCAATAATGGCAGTACAAATGTCACTTTCTGTGTGCGGTATTTGTAAACCAATAATTTTCATAGAATTAAATAAGCGTTTTACATGCTCTTCCAAGCGAAAAACGCTTGATGTACCGTCAGCACACTTATAAGTACGGATGCCCTCAAAAACACCTGTTCCATAATGCAAACAATGTGAAAGCACATGAACTTGAGCATCGGCAAAGGGTACCATTTTTCCATCAAACCAAATAAAATCAGTGGGTTGCATTTTAAACCTCATTAAAAAAGTAATTTTCAATTTTCACACAAAGGCGGTGTAAGATTGGTATATACGTTATTGTTTTACAACTGGCAAGTGTAAGAGAACCCCTTGATTAATTCCTCCGGAGGGGAGGGCTCTGCCCCTCCACCCCGACTACGAGAGCAGGGGGATAACCCCCTTTAAGACCTCTGCGCAATTCATTGCGCAAGGTCTTTGGAGCGTTGACGGTAGTCAATGCGACCGAAAATCAAGAATAGGCGGAGCTTTGCTATCGCCGTTAAGTGATTGATTTTCGTGCCTTTACCTCT
>CAYJJP010000526.1:0-1415 GCA_964370525.1 uncultured Desulfovibrionaceae bacterium
GGATGACCGCAAAACATTTCAAAAAATAAACTTGACATTCTTTTTATTGCAATGTACAAAACGCCAACTTCACGGGTTAGTAGCGTGTGTGGCAATGAAGATTCTGTGTCACAGTCTTTTAAGTTAGAGTTGTTTTTTTGGTCTATGTGTTCTTGCTACTATCCTCATCCTGATGCAAAACATATTGTTTACAACGGGGTGGCCAGTATTGGCCCCCTTTTTTTATGCGTGAGAGTATATGGCAAAACCGGAATTATTAGAAACATTACACACTATTGCTAATCCCATTGTCCAGTCAAAAGGGCTTGATATTTGGGGCATAGAATTGCTTTCAGGTACAAGACCGCTCGTGCGATTGTACGTTGAAAAAAATCATAAATCATCGGAAAATATATCCGAAACCACAGAAGACTGCGTAGAAACACAAGAGGAGTTGCGTGCTCTTTCAGCCTCTGTGGAAGAATGTGCTAAAATTTCTCGCATGCTTGGCCTTGCCCTTGACGTAGAAGATATTTTTTCTCAAGCATATATCTTAGAAGTCTCATCGCCCGGATTTTCACGAATATTTTTTCAACTGGCGCAATTACAAGGCTATGAAGGTGACACCATCGAAATAAGTCTTGTGGACTTTTTACAAGATTGCCCCCCTACTCTTTACGGTCGAAAAAAAATAAAGGGAATTTTACGCAGTGTTCAGCTGGAGGAAGAAACCCTTACCGTAAGCACGAATGATGGCGAACAAGCACAAGATATAACAATACATTTTCAAGCAGCACGCAGAATTGTACGCGTGCATATTTTTGTAATGCCGGAAAAGCCCGGTAAAAAAAATAAAAAATAGTTTTTGTGGATTTTTCCCAAACAGATTGGGAAAAAATCGGAGGCAGCATGAACCCCATTGAACTGAAAAAAGCCATAGATCAAATCAGCAAAGACAAGGGTCTTGAGCGCGAGATGTTGGTTGAAACCCTTGAAGATGCTGTAAAGGCATCTATGGTTCGCCGTTTTGGCGAAGATGCTATAATTGAAGTAAATTATAATGATACCACTGGCGATATTGAAGTATATCAATTTAAGATAGTTGTAGCTGATGGAGATCTTGCCAATGAAGACTCGGAAATCGAATTGCAAGAAGCCTTAGACCACGACCCTTCTGTACAGCTTGATGACGAAATGGGTTTTAAGGTAAAAATGCAAGACCTTGGGCGTATTGCTGCACAGTCTGCAAAACAAGTAATTATTCAGCGTATGCGCGATGCGGAACAAGGCATTATTTACGAGGAATATAAAGATCGCCTTGGCGAAATTGTTTCCGGCATAGTGCAAAGGCGTGACAAAGGTGGATGGATTATCAACCTTGGACGCACTGAGGCCATGTTGCCAAAGGATGAACAAATTCCTCGTGAACACTATAA
>CAYJJP010000527.1:0-1414 GCA_964370525.1 uncultured Desulfovibrionaceae bacterium
GCCAAGACTACCAGTAATGAAGTGATCATTATCTTACCTCACTGGGCTAGAGGTTCACACAAAGCCGATAAAATCGGTTACATATTTTCTCCCACACCAGTGGAAAAAACAACACATATTTACTCTTATTAAGGATTTTTATCCTTAATAATTGAAGCCATTTCCGGGGGCACAAGCCCATGCCGTTGTGCAAGGCGCACAATTTGCGAATGCCCATTGCGAATTTCTGTAATGCGCATTTGCGCAATGGTATCCCTGCTTGTAACATACATTTCAAAAGCCATCAGGCATATGGTATCCATGCGTGATTCAGCTTCAAGATAAGTTGCAACGTGCCCTTTGCCTTCAAGTTTTTCCAAAAAAGCTTCCCGAAATAATTGTTTAAAAACAAACAACACTCCAAGACTCTGAGAAGGCGTAAACTCCTGTACCGAACGCAACTTCACAAAACGCTCCAGCGCCATGCTGAGTCTATCTTCCAAAATATGCTCTCCGGCCACGGCATCAAAAATATAGTTGCCGACCGTGGTGGTGATTTCACCCACAGGATTTGAAAAATCATGCTTTTTGGTACGCAAAAAACCTGTGGTATCAAGGGGATATGTCTTAAATACCGCCTCAATCCACTTACTTACAACTTCCTCTTTTTTCTGACGAAAAAGCTCAAGAGCATTCATAGACAAAAACACCTTCGCAACATTTGATGCAGCAACTTATGCAATAAACCAACGCCAAAGCAAAAACAAGATGCTTGTAGAATAAAACATAAGTAAATAAATAAATAATATAAAGATCAAAAAATAATTTTTGTGAATAAAATAGCGCACATTTATTTGGATAATAGCAAACTCTTTTTATCCCAAAGGCCAATTTATATTGCTCATAATCTATTATAGGTGACTACGTCAAGGTGTTTGTGAGCAAAATAACTTATTAGTTCACAGCGCGTACACACTTAACAGGCATGTGATCCGATTTCAACAGTCAAATAATATGGCGTAGTTTGCAAAGACATGGATTGCCACGAAAAAAAGTTTGTTATTTCAGCATTTAATATAAGCTTTTGAGCGTTTTTTCTCGCAATGACTTTGCGTACCATCGTAAGTCACTGCGAGGAATGTCGCTCCGGAATTTAGATCTAAAAATCAAACTTGTAGCGACATAACGTGGCAGTCCATGCCTTTAAAAGTTATGCTAAACAAAGGAAAAATTCTCAAATAAGAATGCCCATGACTTAACAAGATTTAAGGAAGAGAAAATGCTTGTTTGTTGTTTCAAAAAGAGCTATCACTTCTTTTTTGTGTGCAACTATCCTGTAAAAGGCTGTAAATCACATTTATTATACCACGCAGTTAAGTTAATATTTTTTCCACAAGTAAGGAGCGAAGATGTCTGCAAATATGCAAGCCCATAC
>CAYJJP010000528.1:0-1412 GCA_964370525.1 uncultured Desulfovibrionaceae bacterium
TTGTGGTATAAAATTCTAACGCACGAGGTTTCTCATGAATAAGCACAAAGATGTATATTTTGTCTTTTGTTTTTGCTTCTTATTTCTTAGCAGTCCCTTGTTGAGCCTTGCAGGGCCTGCTGATGATAATAGTCCGGCATATGCACTGCAAAAAGTTGCCGGCCGTGGAGACATCAAGACCGTTAACAAGTTGCTTAAACAAAAGGAAAATATTGATGAGAATGAGTATCTTGAAGGCAAAACAATGGCTTTTGTGGCCGCTGCCCAGCATGGCCATGCTAACATTGTTCGCCTTTTATTACAGCAAGGTGTACATATTGATGCCGTAGAAGATGGTGATGATCTTACAGCGCTCAGTGCAGCAGCAGCAAATGGTCGTCTGGCTATCATGCGTATGCTCATTAAGCTTGGCGCAAACGTCAATATCAAACCGGATCCCGGCGGGAGCACAGCCCTTATGTATGCGGCTGAAAAGGGGCAAGTTAAGGCTTTACAGTTATTATTTGCTCATGCTGCTAAAGTGAATGTATATAATGATCGAGGTATTACCGCTTTAATGCTTGCTTGTTATGCTGGCAAGCTTGACGTGGTCAAGTTATTGCTCAAACATGGTGCTGACGTTAATTTGCATCCCACCGAAGCGCAGCTTAACGAATTTGTGGACACACAAGCATTTAGCCCTCTCATGTATGCTGCTGCCAATGGGCATGTGGCTGTAGTTAAAGAACTTTTAGTTAAGGGGGCAAGGCTCGATGCCAAGGATAGCGACGGTCGCACAGCACTTGCATTGGCGCAAAAAAATGGACATGCCGAGATTACAGCGTTGCTGAGTTCTGATAAGTAGCTAAAAAAATAAATAATTTAACAACGCATTGTAACTTCTAACAAAGGAGCTAGCATATGAAATTTTATTTAACATTAAGTAAAAAAACATTTTGGTTATGTTTGCCGATCTTATTTATGTTTACCGGCTTTGTTATGCCTAAGGCTGTTCAGTCTGCTTCCGTTGCAAATTATAATTTGTCCAAGGCTCCCAAGGAGATGAAGGGTTTGAACATTCCGGACTTTCTTGCTTTTGCTACGGATAATAAAGAAAAAACTCCTCTAAGTGCTATGGGAGAAGGATTTTTTCCTGCGGAAATATCGTGTTCTTTTGATCTTAATGAAGCGTATTTGAATAAATACCATGGCAAGGTATTTGCTTATGCTCGTTTTTTGGAAAGCCTAGGATTTAAATATAATGCCGGTTGGGAAGGGTATTACCACTTTGATAAAAAGTGGAAGGGGTATTATGTAATGGTTACGGTGGGAACCTATGCTTATGAAACAAGTGGTATTAAGATAAGCATTGCTCTTACAAAAGATAGATATGTTTTCCCGTCACATCATAATGACACTGCATATCGTAATTA
>CAYJJP010000529.1:0-1388 GCA_964370525.1 uncultured Desulfovibrionaceae bacterium
GCTATAAGCAATATGTTCAGATATGATTCTTCAATGGGAAAAAAAATCCTGCTAATCATAGCATAAGCTTTATAAGGAGATAATTATGTCCATGGAAACAGCTATTCCTTTTCGCCCCGTAAATAATGATCGTATGGCGGCTTTTTCTGCCTTTCGTGCAGCCATGCCAAGCCATGTTAGCAACCCCACAGCTGAAATAGACGCACTAGGCTCACACAGCAGCACATCAGCAGCACCCGTGTTGCCATCCACTCCGGCACCAAGAACAACACGCCTTGACGACAACCAAGCCGATGGTATTTTGAGCGCCCTACAAAAAGAAGATGAGAATGAATTATTACAAGCCCATAGCGGTTTAGATGCGGAGCGTGTCGCTAAATTATTGAGCTTGCTTGATTAGTTGTACAAGATTTTAAGGAAACGAGGAAAACTTTTTAAAAATAAAGGTTTTCCCCCAAAACTGCATTGTTCTTGATTTGCATAGCAAAAACGGATTTGCCGCCTCTTGGTTCGACCTTTCAAACAAACATCCTTTAATACAGCTTACTGAAAATAAAGCCACGCAAAGTGCTTTTCAAATACAGCTTTATATGCAAGGGATTTTATTTAGCAGCTCATTGTATGTATCAAAAAACCCGCTGAACAGAAACATTTCAGCGGGTTTCATACGTTGGCTCAAGTTTACTTATCAAGATCCCATGATTCGTTAATTTTACCTACAAGTTCTGCACCGGGCTTTAGATGACTTTTACCCGGCTTCCATGCGGTAGGCATGGCGCAACCTTGGTTGCTGCATACAAATTGATGCGCTTCGATTTGGCGTAAAGTTTCTTCAAATTGGCGTCCCACAGGAGCATCAACTATTTCCATACTCTTTACAATACCGGCTGGGTCAATAATAAAACTTCCGCGTAAATTCATGCCGATTTCGTCGCTGAAAACTCCGTACTGCTTGCCTATGCAGGCACAATTGTCATTAAGCAGAGGGAAAGGTGTCTTTTTGCCGACAATTTTAGTAATTTCTTGTTCATCCCACATCTTATGCACAAAAACAGTATCCATGCTCACACCAAGAACTTGAACACCAAGCTTATTGAACTCATCAATTTTAGCTGCAACTGCAGCTACTTCTGTGACTCAAACAAAGGTAAAGTCGCCTGGGTAGAAGAACATATATACCCATTTACCACGGTAATCTTCTAAAGAAACCTTCTTAAATTCACCTTCTTGATAAGCATCAGCTGTAAAATTTGGAGCTAATTTGCCAACTTCAATCATTTTTTTCTCCTTAATATTTTATTGTTTAAAAAGCATCTTATTGATAACGATTATAGTTAGTAACAATTCTGAAAAAACTTGTCAATATAATTTTTTTGCACAAACAATTT
>CAYJJP010000530.1:0-1382 GCA_964370525.1 uncultured Desulfovibrionaceae bacterium
AATTAATATAGTGACTATTACATATAATCGCTATACGAAAAAAGGTATACATAAATAAATTTACATTTTTTATGCTTGCTTTTAGACGATATCTAGACTATATCTAGACGACTCATTGGTATGTTATCATTCCTCTTTTTATGGTGGAATTACTCAACAATCTAAAACTGATAAATGGAAGGAGAATTCCATGCGTAAAGTGTTATTATTGGCTTTTGCAATGTGTATCTTAAGCGCGAATGCAGCTTTTGCTGAACTTAAGATTGGCGTTGTTGATATGCAAGTCATTGGTTCCGAAAGCGTACCTGCCAAGGTTGCTAAGCAAAAAATGGAAGAAAAATACGGCCCTCAAAGAAAGAAGCTTGAAGCTGACTATAAAGTGTTGCAGAAGAAAGTTGAAGACTTACAAAAAAAACCAACAGAAAAAAAGCAAGTTGAATATGTAAAGCTTAAGCGTAAGTTTGACGAACAGCAATACAGCATCGCTCGTGAAGTTGAAAAAGACCAAGTAAAAATCCGTCAAGAAATGGTAAGATTGGCATTCAAAGCCGCTTATGATATAGCACAAGAAAAAGGTCTTAACTTTATTGTGGACTGGAGCACTGGCGGCGTTCTTTATGCAGAAAAGAGCATGGATCTCACATCAGAAGTTCTCAGACAAGTTAATAAACTTTGGGAAGATGGCGAGAAAAGCGCTCCCGCAAAAGAAGCTCCCAAAGAAAATACAAAGAAAAAGTAGTATATCTTAAAAAAAATTAATAATAAGCCTTCTGTTTATTCACACAAGAATCAACAGGAGGCTTATGTTTTTTAATAGCCTAACATAAAATTCTAAAGGACTTGGAAAATATTATGGATTTACAAAAAATACTCTCTATTTTGCCCCATCGCTATCCCTTCCTACTCGTAGACAGAGTGGTTGAGCTCGTACCTAATTCACACATAAAAGCTTATAAAAATGTGACGTTTAATGAGCCTTTCTTTCAAGGCCATTTTCCGGATTTGCCCATAATGCCCGGCGTTCTCATCCTTGAAGCTCTGGCTCAAGCCGGCGGACTTTTATGTACAGCAAATATGGAAGACACCGGCTCAAAAATATTTCTTTTCACCGGACTTGATAAAGTCAAATTCCGCAAGCAAGTTGTTCCCGGCGATAGATTGGATCTTGAATGCAGCAATCCGCGCATGAAGTTAAACCTTTGCAAAATGGAAGGGAAGGCCTATGTTGACGGAAAATTGGTCGCAGAAGCGATGATTTCTGCTGCCATTGCCGATCGTCCTTAATCTATGGAAACGCAGATTAATTCCTCCGGAGGGGAAGGGCTCCGCCCCTCCACCCCGCCAAAGGGGATAATCCCCTTTGGAAACCCTATCGCGTTCTA
>CAYJJP010000531.1:0-1378 GCA_964370525.1 uncultured Desulfovibrionaceae bacterium
CAAAAATATAACTCATGGCAATCATGGCGTTTTTTATTATTGGGATGTGCTGTCCCCTAGGGAGACGAAAACTTCGTGTTATTGTGTTTTAAAGTATACAAATAATGGTGACCGTTTCCATACAGGAAGCGGTTTTTTTTTGCACAATTTTTTATAAGGAAAAGAAAATGTTAGATTTAAACATGGGAATTGATGGTAATTTTGGTGAATTTGGCGGACAATATGTACCGGAAAATCTGAAAAGTGTCATGGCTGAAGTAGAAGCTGCTTTTTTGAAATACAAAGATGACCCTGATTTTTTAGCAGAACGCCGTTATTACATGCAACATTATCAAGGGCGCGAAACACCGATTTTCTTTTGCGAACAATTGACAAAAGCTTGCGCTCCCCCAAAAAGTGACGGTACAGCACCTATGGGAGCACAAATCTACTTAAAGCGTGAAGATTTAAATCATCTTGGCGCTCATAAAGTCAACAATACCGTTGGGCAAATACTTCTCGCTCGCCGTATGGGTAAAAAACGCATAATAGCAGAAACAGGTGCCGGTCAGCATGGCGTAGCTACAGCGGCTACAGCGGCGCTCATGGGCATGGAGTGTGTGATATATATGGGAAAAAAAGATATTGAAAGGCAAAAACTGAATGTTTTTCGCATGGAAATGATGGGGGCAAAAGTAGTAGCTGCCACCAAGGGTTATCAGGGGCTCAAAGATGCCGTAGACATGGCCATCAACGACCTTATGGAAAATGCCGCAACGACTTTTTATCTCTTGGGTTCTGCCGTGGGACCACATCCCTACCCGCTCATGGTAGGTCACTTTCAATCCATTGTAAGCGAAGAGTCACGTCGTCAAATACTTGAAATTACAAAAAAACTTCCCACAGCAATATTGGCTTGTGTGGGTGGCGGTTCCAATGCCGTCGGTGCCTTTACCCATTACCTCAATGATGCTGCGGTGCGCCTTATTGCCGTAGAGCCCGGCGGCATAGGCTCAAATTATGGCGAACACGCAGCCTCTTTGACCCTTGGCAAACCGGGTGTTATTCACGGCTATAAAGCCTACATGCTCAGTGATGACGCGGGTGAACCTGCCAAGGTACATTCTGTCTCTGCCGGACTGGACTACCCCGGCGTCAGCCCTTTTCTATCACATCTAAAGGACGTGGGTCGACTTGAATGCCAAATAATCAATGATAAAGAAGCTCTAGATGCCTTCTTCATGCTCTCGCGCAGTGAAGGTATTTTGCCGGCATTGGAATCAGCGCACGCCGTGGCGGCTGCCATGAAGCTTGCGCCAAGCCTTTCAGCCGATGATATTCTATTGGTCAATCTTTCCGGACGAGGAGATAAAGACGTGGCACAAGTGGAAGCATTAGT
>CAYJJP010000532.1:0-1364 GCA_964370525.1 uncultured Desulfovibrionaceae bacterium
CGCGAATCATGTCGGAGGTGGAGGAAATATTTCCGCCAACGCCGGCTTCTACTTCGCCGCGGCGTACCATCATAGCACCGCAGCCGGGGCCGCTGGCCATGAAGGAGCGTGCATCGTCCAAGCTAACTTGCTTACCGCTTTTGCTCATCAGTTCCATGAATTCTTGTGTATTGCGTTCAAGCATGCTTGGTGATGCAGGGTCAAGTACACGAACATTTACGGTTTTTCCCACATGTCCCACTTTACTGAGCGTATCACGCAGTAAGGAGCGAATGGCAAAGGGTTTGCCAAGTAAGAGCGCATTGCCAAGACCTTCTTCGCTGAGGCGAATGGCGGCCTCTACGGCACGCACGTCTTCGCCATCGGGAAAAACTATGCTGGCCGGTTTTGCTGAGCACAGTTCAATGCAGCGTCCAAGTAAGGAAAAAGGCTTACCCTTAACGGGGGTTGCTATGCCACCCTTGGCATTTTGTGCTGTCATTTGTGCGTTTTGCATTTATGCCTTCCTTACGCTGGCAAGATCAATGCCCTGCTCGGCAGCAAATGTTAAGAGCATAAGCACATAAACAGCAGAGCTTAAACGATTTAATGCGCAAAGTACGTCCATATTTCTTGAGCAAGATACGGCTACCACTTCCACTTCACGCACGCTGGCACGAAGCCAATTTAAAAGAGCTACGTTGCCGCCCATGTCGCCTTGAGCTACAAGGTGGTCGATGCCCAAATATTTTTTGGGTTCACGAGAAATAGTATATAATGTGGGTACATCCATACCGCCCATGCCGGCAGGGCAAACGCTTTGACCTGTTACTTCACCTTGCAAGGTGAGCATAACCCAAGAATGTAAGTCCTGTAGGCATTGCTTCAAAAATGCAGGTCTTCTGTCCTTGGGGTCAAACTGTGTTTGCACAAGCACAAGCTGGGAAAGAAGGGTATCCAATTTGCCACGCATGGTCACAGCAGGGTGATTTTTAGGCACTTGTACGCCGTCTTCAATGTAGGTCAGTTCTTGAGCCGGATTGCAGGAAGTTGCCGAGCAAGCAACGCCTTCGCCGCAAGAGCCGGGATTTTCGCCAACATTGTTGTCTTGTATAGTGATGCGTAATGTTTTGGCGTATTCGCTGGCAGATGGAGTCAGGCGTTCACCCTTGTTCAGCACCAAGGTGCCGCCATTGCCCACATTACGAGCTCTTATATGTTCTTCTGTCAAAAAGTTCATTATTATCTCCTAAAAACAAGCTACTTAGTCGATGCTGAAAAAAGCATTTTCATGCATTTTTCAGAAAGGCACGCCCACTCCAAATGTCGCTTCGCGCCCGCCGCAAGTGAATTGCGGCTCATTTTTTCGTGGCGCAAAATTTTCG
>CAYJJP010000533.1:0-1358 GCA_964370525.1 uncultured Desulfovibrionaceae bacterium
GTTGGCGGTCAAGCCGGTAAGTTGAAAGTGCTTGATAACTTTAATGTCACTTCGACTACTGCTGATTCTGCTCTATGGGATAAAGAAGCCATCACCACTACAACCGATGCCTTGATAGTCACTGATATCGCTCCTACTGCTGCAGGTGAAGTTGTAATCACCCTAACAGCTGATGCAAAGGCAGCTTTGCCAATTCTTAGTGATGCAACAGCTGTTTACTACAATGAAAGTGTCCTTGGAGCAGATGGTGCCGGCCTTGATACCAATGTTACCGCTGAACCCGGTCAGTACTTCTTAAGCGCTGCAGTTTTGGGTGATAACATCGCTCAGATTGGTCATAGAAATGCAGCAGCAACCATTGAAGGCGCAGTCACCATGGGCGCAGTGGGTAATGTGAATAAGGGTGCTATGGATGCCGGTTTGGCAGTATCTGAAACTATTCTAGAGCGTTCTACATTGATCACCGGCAAGACCCAAAGCGGAAATACCGGCTCTGTGACCATGAATAACGGTGAAATCACTGCAGAAGTGGGCACAAACGGCGGAAACATGGCTGAAAAATCCGGTGTTGGCGTATGGCTTGCTCCATTGTATAAGTGGAACACAGGCAGCGGATTTGAAGGCGGTTCTTTTGAGCATGATTATGACATGGGACTTGGCGGTATCGCCCTTGGTGCAGACTTCACCAACAGGATCTCCGCTGACTCTGCCTTCCGTTTCGGTTTAGCATTCAACGTTGGTGCCGGTTACTCCGAATCCACAGGTGACTTTAACGAAACTAACAACGACTTCAGCTTCTGGGGACTCACCGCTTACGGTGCCTTCCAAAAAGAGAACTTCGTTGCTAGCTTAGACCTTGGCTTCACGTCCACAGCCAACGAACTTGACCAAGACTTGCCTGCTGTATTTGCCATGGGCGATCTTAGTGCAGACATTGACGCCTTCGCATTCAACGTTGGCCTTAACCTTGAATACACCTTCAAGACCGGAATGATGGACATTACACCTCACGCAGGCGTGCGCTTTATGAGCGTAACCTCTGAAGAGTATGACATCGAAAGCGGTCGTGGTCTTGTAGCAACTGTTGAAGAAGATACCCAAAATGTTTGGTACTTCCCAGTTGGTGTAACTTTCAGCGCTGATATTGAAAGCAATAGCGGCTGGATGTTCACTCCAAAACTTGACCTTGGATTCATTGCCGCTGCCGGCGACCTTGATGCCGTAAGCAAAACTCGCTTCACCGGCGTTCCCGGAACTCTTGAGCTCAGCCTTGACAATGTTGACGGCTTTGCTTTCAACGGCGGACTTGGATTTGAACTTTCAAACCCGGATAACGGCATAAGCCTTGGCCTTAACTA
>CAYJJP010000534.1:0-1351 GCA_964370525.1 uncultured Desulfovibrionaceae bacterium
TGACGCAGTAGATGGTGCTTTTTCAACGCACTGTGGTTATGAGGTGCGCTCAACTACATACCCCGCCAACTCGCGCAAAAAGTCCGCTTCCTCGCCTTGCATATCAGCAAGGCTTTGCAGGGCAATATTTTTTTGTTCTTCAGCTAAAGCACGGCTTTGTTCAAGACCTACAAGTAATGGATATGTATTCTTTCCTTGTTCAGCATCGCTGCCGGCAGGCTTGCCGAGGGTGGTTGTATCTTCTGTCACATCTAAAATATCATCGGCAATTTGAAACGCTGTGCCAAGGGCTGCTCCGTACCGCTCAAGCGATTGCACCATACTCAGTTCAGCACCGGCCAGCAAGGCGCCGCACACGCAGCTAGCCTGCAAGAGCGCACCGGTTTTCATGGCGTGCATAGCTCGTAGATGCTCAAGGCGTAAGTCTTTTTTTCCGGTATATTGCATATCAAGCACTTGACCGCCCACCATGCCATGACTGCCCACGGCTCTTCCCAAGTAGGCCAAGGCGCGTAAGCTTTGTTCGGCGCCAACGCTGCCGGTAGAACAGCATGACGACACTGAGGTCATGAATACAAAGGCATCCGAGAGCAAGGCATCGCCGGCTAAGATGGCCATAGCTTCACCAAACTGCTTGTGATTTGAAGGTTTTCCTCGACGCAAATCATCATCGTCCATGGCGGGTAAATCATCGTGAATCAGCGAATAAGTATGAATCATTTCTATGGCGCAAGCAAAGGGAAGGATTTTTTCCATTTCAAGTCCGCACATTTTTGCCGTCGTCAAACACAATATGGGGCGTACACGTTTTCCTCCTGCCAGCAAGCTATATTCCATAGCAGTGCGCAAAGAGTCCGGCAAAAAAGGCGGTACGCTATGTCCTTGGCAATTACTCATAGAGTTAGCCTTCAAACAATTACCAAGCCATGCTTCCACCATAACCTTGCGGGCTTGTAAAATAGATTTCAAAGCCTGTACTTGCATAAATTTCTACCTCTCTTAATCTTCTTGTTCTGCTAGCCCAGTAAATTCCTGCTCACCTTCCTCAGTTAAGAGGCGTATATCATGGCGAGCCTGCTCAAGCTCAGCACGGCAATCCTTACTCAGTTGCATGCCTTCTTTATATAGGGCCACACTTTCATTAAGAGGAATATCGCCTCTTTCCATATTACCCACAATATCTTGCAAACGCTGTACGCGCTCTTCAAAACTCAGTTTTTTTTCTTTTGACTTCATGCACTCACCTTAAAGAATTTTGCGTGACTATTTGTATTTTAAGGTCAAAAAAAGACAGTCGCGCTATCAACATTATTTTTTCAAACTCACGCTATACTCATAACCACAAAAGAAA
>CAYJJP010000535.1:0-1335 GCA_964370525.1 uncultured Desulfovibrionaceae bacterium
ATTAGAGCACAAAATAAAAACTTTTCCTCTGTTATCAGTCAATTGAGTAAATAGTCGTAAATATTAGTTTCTGTTTTTTCTGGGGGAAGGAAAACCCTTTTGCTAGCGCCAAAAAGTGTTTTCCTTCCCCCAGACCCCCATCCTTTCCCAAAACGCGCCAATTGCTCATCCCTGTCGGAATGAGCTAGTAAAAATTAAGAATGAGGTAAGGCTTTGAAAAATAAGTTTATTTCTATTTTTGCTGAGTTAAGGCAAAAGCCGCGTATTTCAATTGATATAAACACTATACCAAACGCATACTTGAACAGACAGGAGATGCTATATGTTTGATTTTACAATAGTTACGCCGTGCAAAAATATGGTGACAACCATAGACGAAACCATATGGAGTGTAATTTCTCAAGTGGGCGGACATTCTATACGTTATCACATTCAAGACGCCGTTTCCACCGACGGAACTTTAGAAAAACTTCAAGAATGGGCTACTCGGCTTAAAAATTTTCCCGAAGCATACCCCTCCCGTATAGAATTTTCTTATAATTCAGAGGCGGATTCAGGGATGTATGATGCAATCCACAAAGCATTTGCGACCACTGCTCCATCGGAAAAAACTTTTGTAGGCTGGCTTAATGGCGATGATCTTTTGTGGCCGGGAACTGTGGATGCCATTGTAAATTTAGCCAAATTTCAACCGGGCGTATCATGGATTACTGGCTTTCCCTCAGTAATAGACCAATATGGAAAAGTAAGCTTCATAGGCTTTCATCATTTTTTCCCCAGACAAATTTTGGCGGCCGGGTTAGCAGATACTGTTAACTGGCACCTATTACAGCAAGAAAGTACTTTTTGGCGTTATGGATTATACACCAAGGTGGGCGGGCTCAACACAGAGCTTAAGTATGCGGGCGATTGGGATTTATGGCGCAGATTTGCACAACATTCGGTAGTCGTACATGTGCAAAGACAGTTAGGTTGCTATCGCTCTCGGCCGGGACAAATGTCTAATGATATCGACAGCTACTGGACTGAAATCGATAATATTATCAGTGCTGAAAAAAGAGTCATTCGAAAACAGGCTATAATCCCCAATGCTTCTACATCTTTCGAAGTATTTTTCAGCGCCCCCCTTACAGATAGCAACAAACAAATACAATGGGTTTTAGATAAAATTGACATGCCGGTGGAGGAAATGGCTGCAGCAGAGTGTTTAGCTCCTAAGACTAACACAGCATCGTAATTGACTGTGGCAGCGCCTTTGTACTTACATTAAAGGATACACCGATTTATTATTTTTCTGGGGGAAAACCTTTTGTGAACAAAAGGTTCTTCCCCCAG
>CAYJJP010000536.1:0-1329 GCA_964370525.1 uncultured Desulfovibrionaceae bacterium
CCCCCTCAAACTCCCCCCATCCCCTCAAAACGCTTTCATTATTGCACGAGAGTTTGATGATCAATTCAATTTTAGGCTATATAATATCGCAAAGTTCGTTGACTAACCTTTTGGCTCAATAATTGTCCACCATACGCTACTTACTAATTAGAGAAAAAAATGCACTCACAACAGAAATCCCGACAGAAAAAAAATAAACAAGTATCTACCACAACAAAACAAAGTGAACCTTCTTGGTCGGAGGTAATAAAAAACTTGCTTACTGGCGGACTTTGGTATTTTGCTCAATTTATCATGCTCTTAGCTTTTGTCGGCATTTGTATAACTTATTTTATGGGCTTTGCTGGGAGCATAGAAGAACTGCGTGCGCTTCATTCCATTGACGATAGAGGCGCCATTGAGCTTCATTCCACAAAAAATGTAGATTCTTCCCTCGAAGGGCGTACTGTCTTTGTGAAAGGAACTGTAAAAACCCAAGACACGCTCAAAGATCCCAATTTTGACATATCTGTACATGGGCTGGCTTTACATAAACAAATGTTTTTTTATCAGTGGGAACGAAAAAAATTAAGCAAAGGGCAACACTTTTACTATGAAAAACAATGGAACACCTATGCCGTGGATGCATCCACATTTGAAGTATACAAAAATAATACCCTTATTTTCCCCTTAAAATCCTTGTCCACATATGCCGCCGGTACTCTTGGGGCATATAAAGTAGCAGCTTCCTTACTGGAAGAGCTTCCCCTTCGACAAAACCTTTCCTTAACCCTCACACCAAAACTTCAAGAAGATATAAAAGAAAAATTTTTGCAATATTCCAAAACAGTAAAAACACCAAGTGACAGCATACAGACGTATTTTTCGGGTAATGTAGCTCAAAACGGCGCATTACTGGTGCATAAACAAGCTGACAATGAATTATTTTTAGGATTGGATGCGACAAACCCTCGTGTGGGAGATCTGCGTGCTCGTTATACATATACCCCCGAACAGACAGTAAGTTTTTTTGCTACTGTACAAGGAAATAGCTTACATCTTTTTGTGGATGAAGATGGAAATGTTTCTAAGGAAACAATATGGACAGGATTGCTTAGCATGGAAGACGTCTATGCAAAAACCAGAGTAAATAATATACTGTATTTCTTTCTTAACCTGTTTTTAGGGCCTCTTATCATGAGCTTTTTGATTTTTGTAGAACTACAATTACTGCTCCCACGTGTTCAAGAAAAAGGGTATAGCTTCACAAAAGACACACTACGCAAAAACACTATACGCTCTCTCATATATACCATCTGCATTGCACTTCCGCTCTCGCTACTTGCCTGG
>CAYJJP010000537.1:0-1326 GCA_964370525.1 uncultured Desulfovibrionaceae bacterium
ATATAGCCCATGGTACGGATTTCAGATGCAGCCGTAAAGAGCTGTTGCCTTTCAAAGGAAATGTAATTTTCTTTAAGTAGGGAGCGTATTTGCTCATAATTTTTTTTCTCTATTTCTGAATCTGAAGCGGCTATAAGGCGATCAATTTCATCTAAGGGATCATTTTCTTTATTTAGCACAGTAGCAGAAGTATCACCCACCTTTGCCCATTCTTTTTGCAATATATCATGTCTGCCGCCACCCGGTGTATTAATACCCGAAAGCACAAGGCGAAAACCCATATCACGCATAGAAACTGCGCCTTTTAATTGAAAAAAAGCCACCTCTTCACGTCGCCCAGGAAAGATTTCTTCTTGCCCCGATAAATAGCTTCCGCCTTTACGCACAAAGCCACCGGCTGAACCATGCAAACGCCCGCCAAGCGAAAAGCGAAAGACGTCAAGCACCATTTCCGCCACGTTGCCGGCAGTATCATACAAACCTAGGGGGTTGGGTTTGCGTGAACCGATACGCGCGGCACGTTCCGCAATATGGGCTACATTTTCAGGGCGATAAATGGCATAATCGCCATAATTTTCACCTTCGCCAAGGAAGAAAAAATCTTTTTCCAAGAGCTCTTGGCTCGTGCTCTTATGCCCTCCCCTAGCGGCATATTCCCACTCATTTTCCGTTGGCAAACGCAAAAATCCGACATTACGCCCGTCACCACGAAAGCGAGGTAAACTTTTCGAAGCATTTTCAAGAAGCCACTGTGTATATTTTTGTGAAAATTCAACAGCTTCAAACCATGTTAAGTCTGCCTTGGGACGTATATTTTCATCATTTGGCGTAGAACATATATTGGTCATAATCGCATCATATTGCAAAGAACTTACTTCATACTTACCAATAAAATAATGATAGTTATTGCCGCTTGGCGCATGTTTTTTCCATGCGGTAGGCAAGTCACTAATGGAAAAAGGCGCAGCTAAATTGATGGCATGTCGACTGTCGTAAAAGGCCCTTTGCGTACTGCTCGCAATATCATAGCCAAAACGAGTACGCATGTCCCAAAGATAGCCTTGAGCCGGCACACCCACCAGTTTAAAAACCATGGAAAGATCACAAGGCATGGGTAAAATAATGTCGGAACTGTGTGGATGCGGATTAAAAGCATCTTCACGCTTTGCACTTCCCTTGGCAACCAAGGCAGCATGCGCTGAACAAGATACCAAAAGACAAAAAATGCATACCAACAGTATATTTTTATACATTTTAACCGCCTTTGTTAAAGATGTACTGATTAATTATTTTTCTGGGGGAAAACCTTTTGTGAACAAAAGGTTC
>CAYJJP010000538.1:0-1324 GCA_964370525.1 uncultured Desulfovibrionaceae bacterium
AATCGTTTGTTTGATAACCGCTGGATCTATTGTTACGTTATCAGATGTAATAGACCATCCCGACAAAAATAGATCACTTATATTTGTTGACTCTACTGTTTTTATCATCACCTGCGCACGCTCTCCCCATCCTCCTTCGAGATAGATGTAAGCTCCTTCTGTTGCGTCGTAACATAGATAAACTGTAACCCCAGTAAGTGATGTTGATACCGATCCGTTTCTCCAGTCAGGTGATGCATAACCCGAAATCACAGCATCTCTCCACCAGATTCCCACCGATGATGATGCGGATGGGCTAGATGTGATTGACACTGATAGTCGTATGTTGCCGCCTACCCCTGTCGGCAATTTTATCTTTATGTTTTTGTTTCCTGTAGTGACAAGAGCAACATCTCCGCCCTCAGGCGCTCTAACCACTCTACCTACGTTAGTTACAGCTTTTATATCACGAGGCTCTATATCTGCTAATTTTGCCGCATCCTCCGCTGCTGCTGCTGCGCTTGCTGCTGCTTCGTCTCTTATTGCTGCCGATGCTGTTTTTGCCGCCTCTGCATCTGCTAAAATGCCTTGCAATACTAAAATCGTTTCGTCTGTCACTGGAATGGACGAAAGCGATAAATCTTGCAGCGTGGTTGCCAGTGTGTCTGCGTTAACTTCTACATTTGCAAAATGCCGCCAGACTCCCTCGTATGGCTTGTAGTCTATACGGTGTTTTCCATACTGTAAATCAACACTGTAAACACCATCTTCGCCTATTGTTGTTTCTGAAAATGAACCCTTGAGCACTTCGCCTACTGTTGCCAGCGCTGTAAATCTCAGCTTATCGCCATGTGCAAATTCGCTTGTTGGCTCTAAAACTGTTGACCTAAAATTCTTTGTTGCCATGTTGTTATCCTGTTAAAATATATTTCTAAATGGTTGTGATATGATACCACAACTATTAAGGGATGTTTTAAAAAAAGGTTTCAATGATGATTCTAGCGCAGGAATAGACATTGCTCCATCATCTGTTGCGCTAGTTTCAACGTGTGAGCCTGTCTCATATTCCTCTTTTATTACGCCCGATAACTCAAAACTTTTTAATACCTGACCTGAGCTTATAGCGTTAATGTCGTAACCTTTGTTTAGCACCGCATCGATTGCGAAAATCTGCGCCTCTTTTACCTGAATCGGCACTCTGTAATCAGGATATAAAAACCCGTAAGCAATCATCCCAGATCTAGGAAATGACCCAGATTGTTCAGCACTAACTCGAACACCTTGGAACTCAAGCTCAAGTGAGTTAATCATCATGAACCCCTTGCGGGCTGCAACCTCTATTGCT
>CAYJJP010000539.1:0-1317 GCA_964370525.1 uncultured Desulfovibrionaceae bacterium
GTTCAAGCGTGGTGAAAGTGGAAAAGGTTGATAGTCTAGACGGTTCCGTTAAAATCACTCTGTCGGCCGGTTTTGACAATGCCGATTATACGCAATTTCAAGGCGAATCAGCAGCTTACTTGGATAATATGCTTCACGATGGCATCGGCCTTGATAGAAACAGCCCCAACGCCGGGCGCAAATTTTTGACCCTTGCGCTGTCCGAAGGTTCCGGCATGGGCAAACTCAACGAAAAACGCACCGTGGCAACCATTGAAGGCACAAGCCAGTTAGGCGCGGTGGCCAATGTGGGCGGAGCAATCATGGGCGCGGCTAATACTGCGGGCAATGCCGTTGTGAATCATAATTCTGCTGTGGGTCTTGGTGCTGTGCAAGGCGAAGGCAGCGGTTCAGTGACCATGCATAAGGGCGAAATCACAGCGGATGTTGGCATAAGTAGTGGAAATATGGCGGACAAAGCCGGCCTTGGCCTGTGGCTGACGCCGTTGTATAAGTGGAATACGGGCAGCGGCTTTGAAGGCGGTGCTTTAGAGCATGATTATGACATGGGACTTGGCGGCATTGCCCTAGGTGCTGATTTTACTAACAGAATTGACCATGAAACGGCCTTGCGCTTTGGCCTTGCTTTCAACGTGGGCGCCGGCTATTCCGATAGTACCGGCGACTATAATGAAACCAATAATGACTTCAATTTCTGGGGCTTAACGGCCTATACTGCCTTCCAAAAGCAGAACTTTGTGGCGACGCTCGACCTTGGATTTACGTCTTCGTATAATGACATTACCCAAGATTTACCGGCAAGCATGGCTATGGGCGACCTCAACGCCGATGTGGACGCTTTCGCTTTCACCGCCGGCTTAAACTTGGAATACACCTTTAATGCCGGAAATATGGAAATAACACCGCACGCCGGCGTGCGTTTTATGAGCGTGACCACCGCTGAATATGACATTGAAAGCGCATCCGGACTGGTGGCAACTGTTGAAGAAGATACGCAAAATGTGTGGTACTTCCCCGTGGGCGTGACTTTCAGCGCAGATATGCAAGGCGAGAGCGGCTGGACGTTTACGCCAAAACTTGACCTTGGCTTCATTGCCGCCGCCGGGGATTTAGAGGCTACGAGCAAAACCCGCTTCACCGGCGTTAACGATGTGCTTGAACTGAACCTCGAAAACGTGGACGGCTTCGCCTTCAACGGCGGCGTGGGATTTGAATTCAGCAATGAAGCAAGCGGCATAAGCATCGGACTTAACTACAACTTACAAGCCGGCGCCAAGGAAACAGGACATATGATTTTTGCGAATTTTAGGTATGACT
>CAYJJP010000540.1:0-1310 GCA_964370525.1 uncultured Desulfovibrionaceae bacterium
ATTTCATTAATTGTATTATAACATATATATTATTTTTTTTCAATGTACTTCTTAAATACAAACCCTGGCATTTTTGCATTATCCATATCTGTTGTTAGAATATGTTGTCTATATTCTTCCCAAGCATCTTTAAACCATTCTTTATCTTTATATTTAGGTATTATATCATCATCTAATATTTCACATATCATACTAGGTAATTCATTATAAAAATCTTTTTCAATATCCATTCCTTGTATTTTTCTAATCAAATCCATGTAATGTACTATTACCCAATTATCTTCGTAAGGTAAATCGTCTTTAAATCTTGCTTTCTTTTTTTCTATTTCATCTTCTATTAATTTTATTACTTTATCTTCCATTTATTTATTCTCCTTTAATTCATAATATCTTTTATAAATTTCTTCTGCATCAGGTGTTATACTTGCATAATCTCTGTTAGGGTTATTTAACTTATCTTCTTCATCATACTCTTTATTAAATTTGTTTATAAGTGTTCTATTATTTCTAATATCTAATAGTTGTTCTAGTTCTTCATAATCTTCTTGTAGTTCCATATAAGCATTGTATAAAGAAACTATCATATCAATTTTAAACGATATCCAATTACTATCATTTTCTTTTTGATAACTAATTAATTTACCTATTTCCTCTAAATATTCATCACTCATTACTTATTCTCCTCAAATAACACACTATAATCTTCTATTAAAGTCCTTAGTGTTGTTTCAATATCTTTTAATCTTTTCTCATACACTTCCATTGATACAAATTCATCTTTACTTGATTTATGTATATCTATAACTCCTTGATAATAACCTATCATTACGTCAAATCGTTCTCTCATACCATTGTATTGACTTTTTTTGACTGTTTTGTCCTTTTTAGTCATTGTTTAACCACTCCATTGTTTTTTGTATTAGGTCTAGTTCTTTACTATTGATATAAACACATCTGTCATAAGGATAAACTGCTTTAATAAAATTACCGTTATTTAAAAAAGCAATAGTATTATAATGTCTAGTAATTTCATTACCTTTTTCAAAAGCAATTACAAATTTATCTTGTTTAGTGAAATCAACCCAAAATAATAAATTATCTCTTTTGGTGTAGATGTATCCTAATTCTTCCCACTCTTTAATTAATTTTTCTTTATTCATCATTATCTCCTATGTTTATCTCTATTCTTGGATTATCTTTACAATAATATACCCTACTACCATCGTGTCCTACTACTATATTGCTATTGTCATCTTCTATAATTCCTGCTTTAACTAAACAATCACAAGTAGCTGATAATAAGTTTACTA
>CAYJJP010000541.1:0-1304 GCA_964370525.1 uncultured Desulfovibrionaceae bacterium
TGGCAAAAGTTCCCCTTCCCCCCTCACAAAAAATAATAAATCAGTGTATCCTTAAATTAGAATCAATGCCGTGTATTTACGCATCGTTTCCTAAATTTATTTTTTTTGCTTGCTTGAAATCTTCCCATACAGGCTCGTGCCATGCCAAGGGAGTATTCTTCAAAGGTTTAACTTCAAATGGGATTTCGTTTTTTCCCTGTTGACCCTGACGCATCATGACAGTGACTTTGGCATTGCTTTGGGAAAACTCTGCAGCATGTACTGCTTTTTGTGAAAACGAAGCCACAAAACTTGCTGCATCTTCTAGTGCCTGCCTATCCCATTGACCCATATGCGGCATGTACCGTCCCACAGCCAAGGGGCCTGCAAAATCTCGCAGTCTAAAAACATAATCTTCTTTTCTGATAAGTGACTGAATCTGGGCATTGCTGGCAGCATTTCGACCAACGACCAGCCAAAACATTCCGTGCCCACCTTCACTCCAATACTGACGACCGGCATGGGCAAGGCTGAAGTCTTCAGGTTTGGCATTGGGCAAACGGGTCAGCACCGTTAAGTAACGGCTGGCATTTTCTTGTTCTGCCAGCATACAGCCTCCGGCCGGCGTGGGAATGTCGGTAATATTGAAATGTTTTGCAAGTAGCATTTGGTCTTTTCGGCCACGTCCGGAAATGGAAAAAAGTTTTTCCCTATCCACAAGCTGTGTTGTTTCCGCAGTTGTTGGTTTAAAAAGTTTTGCTGATAATGGACGCAATAACAGCTCTTGTAGGCCACTCTCACGCCGAATAATATTAAGCGTTTCTCGACGTTGCGACATGGGACGTTGTCCCAAGACTTCACCGGAAATAATAAACTGTGCGCCGTATTTTTCCATATGCTGCTTGGCATGACGCATCAGTAAAATTTTACAGTCCACGCAAGGGTTGAGCATTTTTCCAAAACCGTGCTCAGGTCTTTCTTGTAAAAGTCGTACAAAATCATCGCTTATATCCACGCAGCTTATGTCAAGTTTGTAGATTTTTTCCCACTTTTTTTGTAAATGCGCCTTACCGAAAAAGGGGCTGACAAAGTGCAAACACTTTACCTTAAGGTTTTGTTCTTCTATAACTTTTACAGCAAGGATGCTGTCCAATCCACCGGAAAAGAGCGCTATGGCATCATAATTATTCTTCATACGAGATTCATAAGGCTAAGCGCTCTAAAGAGCAATAAAAAAAATTAAGGAAACGCTGATTAAATGAAATTTACGATATGTGGCTATTGCCTTTAATCAGCTTTTTTTGCAGGGGAGGGGAAAACTTTTG
>CAYJJP010000542.1:0-1301 GCA_964370525.1 uncultured Desulfovibrionaceae bacterium
ACAGCTTTTATACGCTAAAAATGAGGAATGCACAAAAGCTTACCTCACAGCCAGAACGATTGCCAAGAAATACGAAGAGCAGGAAAGGCAAAAGCAGACACACCCCGCCCCCCGACCTCACCAAACGGCACGAAATCTGCCTACAGGCTCTGCTACTGCTGCGTATCATATTCACTACGAAGACATACGCAAGCATTTGAACATTGAGGACTACTCACGCCTTGACGCTATGATTGCCGTGCGCATGAGAGCAACAGGCCATAGTTCCCAAGCAGTTATGGACGCCATAGCAGAATGTGCTCCTGCCATTAGAACAAAAGAAGGCCGTAACTGGCAACAATATGCTGAACGCACAGCAAATTATGCCTTTGGTGTAGCCGGGGATTTGGCTTTGCAGCGATACGAAAAACATCAAGAGCATTGGCGGCGTATGGAGCAAAACCCCACACAGCGAACAAGGTTTAGGACTCTATAATTAAATGTCATATATTTTAAGGAGCTTACTTTGTGTTTTATACAGAAAAACCTGCTACTGCTCTATAGCCGTGAGAAAAATTTTCCTCATTAGCCATAATCTCATTTAAATAACATATCAAAATAATTTATATTTATAAAGTGTTTTTGTGGTATATTTTTTGCTCAATTTTCCAAGAGGCATAAAATGCCTATACATAAATCTAACCGTAGGAGATTCTCATGAATATATTTGGCATCGGACAAAATACTGGCATTGACCAAATTGCGGCTATTCAAGGAAGTAGAAGTTTTGCCTCAGAGACTTCCAACTCCGGTGTTCAAGGTGATACGGTGAGTATTTCCGAAGAGGCAAGGGTACTGTTTGCTGCAATGCAATCCTCGCAGACTCAAAGCAGCGGTGCTCCCTCCTTGCCTATTCGCGAACTTGATATGACCATGCCGGAAAGTTTGGATAATTGGGTTGTTACCGATGATGCAATTGCAAATTCTTCCATGACCGGCTTTATACCGGGTGCGTTTTTTGACCTTGGTCTAGGTATGCAGCTTGAGCCTTTAGGAACACCGGGAGCTGCCGTGCGAATGCATGAAGATGGCGTGGAAATTACTGAAGCGTGGGATACTTATCTTCAAGCTATGGATGAGTTTGGACTAAATGGAACACAAGAATATGCACAGTCAGAAGAATTTCGCGAGTTCCGTAAAGATAATCCGGATATCATGAAACAAATTGATGACAGGTTTGAAGAATTATTTAATGAAAAAGGCTAATTAAACGTAGGAGATTCTTATGAATATATTTGGTATCGGACAAAATACTGGCATTG
>CAYJJP010000543.1:0-1298 GCA_964370525.1 uncultured Desulfovibrionaceae bacterium
GGATTTTTTCCGGCGTAAGAGCTTTAATTGTCGGCATAAGTTCTCGTTAATAGTGATTAATTATTTTTTTTGGGGGAAAACCTTTTGTGAACAAAAGGTTCTTCCCCCAAACCCCCTTTCCAAAAAACTTTCACGCGAATTTTTCTAACGAAAAATTCTTTTGAATGTCACACAGTGTATTAGTTTAAAATACAATAAATATAAGGTAATGCTCACATGAATTATTTTTCATCTTTCCCGTAAAGGTCGCGTAAAATTTGCGCTGCACCCTTATCCAAAAGGCGTTGAGCTAAGTCTGCTCCCAATGCCTGCATTGCCTGGACACTGCTTGCCGGCAGGCTGAGGCTCTCTTGCAAAATACTGCTTCCGTCCACTTGACCCACAAGTCCGGTGAGCGTTAATATATTATCGTTGCCAAGCACAGCATGGCCGGCTATGGGCACCTGACAGCCACCCTCAAGTCCGGCAAGAAAGGCTCGCTCAGCACTGACGCACAATCTGGTAGCACTATCTTCCATAAATTGCAAAGCCTCAATAAGCTGTGCCCTATCACTGCGGCATTCAATACCAAGTGCGCCTTGACCCACCGCCGGTAAAAATGTATCCACTTCCAACATATGCATATGCGGAGCTTCAAGGCCTAAACGCTTCATACCGGCACCGGCCAAAACAATGGCGTCGTATTGACCTTCCAAAAGTTTACGCAAACGAGTATCCACATTGCCACGCAAAGAAGATATACGCAAATCCGGACGTAAAGCAAGCAATTGCGCTTGACGACGCAAAGAAGACGTGCCCACATGCGCATTTTTGGGCAAGGCAGCAAGGTTTTCATACTGTACCGATAACAGCACATCGCTTGGAATTTCACGAGCCGGAATACATGCCAGCTCAAGTCCTTCAGGCAATACCATCGGCACATCCTTCATGCTATGCACCGCTATGTCCGCCGTATTTTGCAAAAGCGCTTCCTCAATTTCCTTAACGAAAAGCCCCTTACCACCCACCTTGGCCAGCGGTACATCCAATATTATATCACCCTTGGTCTTAATACGTAAAAGCTCGACTTCAATTCCCGGATACTGCGACTTCAAACAGTCCGAAATGTGCTCAGCTTGCCAAAGCGCCAATTGACTGCCACGAGTTGCTATAGTGCATTTCTTCATATATATTCCTTGCTGTTATTATTAAGGAAATACTGATTAATTATTTTCTTGAGGGGGGAAGGGGAACTTTTGCTAGCGCCAAAAAGCTTCCGCGTTGCTCTCGATATCCGTAAGGCTCGTTCCTCGCCTAAC
>CAYJJP010000544.1:0-1290 GCA_964370525.1 uncultured Desulfovibrionaceae bacterium
GCGATTTCAAAAAAAATCTTCTTTTATACATAAAAAATCAGCCCTGTTTTACATAACAAATATTTGAGAGTTTTTATCTAAAGATAGATAAAACTATTTGCTGATACTGCTTAAAAATTTCAGGTGTTCCGAGTGCGACCCATAACTTCAAAGATAAATGAACCATTTCTTCAGATTTTGAAACAACCTTTGTTCTTCGTGTAAAGCGCCCTAAATGGTGCCGTGTGTTGCTGTTGTCGCGTTCAATGGAAACAGTGTGGCTCTTACCCATAACATGCCAATCTGACGGCAAAACATTTTTAAATGCCTCCCAGTTATCAGTATAAAAAATACATGAAGTTAAATGCTTTACTTTTTCATAGAGTCGTTTGAATGTTGCAGTATTACGATTGCCGAGCACCCATGCCACAGTTCGCCCTGTACTACGGTCAACGGCTTTACTGACCCATTTTTTGTTTTTTTATCATTGATATAATGCCACATTTCGACAAGCTTCATAAGTTCCATAAGCTCCATTTCTTTTATGGTAGGCGATATATGCGGTTCTTGAGTATTAAGACCTGCTTCTTTTATCCAGCGATAAACAAGCGATGGCCATGTATCAAAAATTTTTGCCAGCATGTTATAAGATGCCTTGCCCAATGAGTAAAATATAACGCACATTGCTTTTTTTGCTATGATTGATTCACTGGTGCGAGCATCGCCAAGAACAAAATTATATCCACAAGTTTTACAAAGATAACGTTGCTTTCCCCTAATAATACCATTTTTTACACATGGTTCAGATTGGCAATTTTTACAATATGGCATAACGGTTCCTCCATGAAGACCTTATACCACTAATCTATCTATAAGTAAAGGCTCTCTAATTGCTATCATGGATTGGCATACACGAAAAGTGCTGTCGTGGCGAACGTCTAATACGCTTGACACAGATTTTTGTGTGTATGCTCTAGAAGAAGCCTTGTTAAAACACGGTGCTCCGCAAATATTTAACACGGATCAAGGCTGCCAATTTACCAGCGCAGCCTTCACTGGCGTTTTGAAAGCACATGGTGTACAAATATCCATGGATGGGCGAGGTCGCTGGCTTGATAATGTTTTTATCGAGCGTTTGTGGCGATCATTAAAATATGAAAATATTTATATTAATTCATATGAAGATGCAAAATCTGCTCGTCAAGGAATTAAAAGCTGAATAGAATTTTACAATAAAATACGACCGCATAGCTCGCTAAATGGCATGACGCCCGATGAATATTATGAAAAACAATTAAAATCGGCGTAAAA
>CAYJJP010000545.1:0-1279 GCA_964370525.1 uncultured Desulfovibrionaceae bacterium
TGATTCTAATTTCCTTTACCGTCTAAAATGTGCTATAAAGCGTAAAAATTGGTCAATATCAAATAAATTCGCTCGCATAATTCCCACTAGAGATTTTTTCTTTTCCAGAGACATCTGGTATTGTTTTACGAAATTTATTACAATTTTGCGCATCATGTTGAGGTTTTTTTGCACTCGCATGTCACGAACTAATGTCGAATCCTCTTTAAAGTGTACATCAAGCACCCAGTGCATTGATTCCACGCGCCATTCAAGTCTTGCATGATTGAGGAGCTCTTTGGCTGTAAGTTTTCTACTTGATATATAATAATGCCATTGGCTTGATATTTTGCCATTTTTTTCGAATTCTCGGTAAATTGCCCCTACGCACGTAGCTTTTTTCCATTTTTTTATGTCGCCGATATGGGCTATTTCGTGTGCCACATAGGCGATACGAGTTTCGATGCGGCCACCGTTTAAATCTACGGTTTTGAATGTATCTATTTTTTTATTATACGCTGTTAATTCAATACTTTCTCGAAGATTTTTATTGTTTTCTTTCACCACAAAAAGATAATCAGCCCCGGCTTTCACCACAGCTTCAGCAGACGTCTGATTACAATGCAGCGCATCGGCAACAATCATGGCTCCCTTGACCTCCAAAGATTCGATAATGTCACGAAATGCACCCACTTCGCCAGCAGCTTCGTCATCGCATTTTTTACCAAGGCACTCTTTGGATGCAATAACAAGTCCCGTATTGGCAATAATAGCACTTGCTATGCTAATTGCCTGTTTATTTTCAGCAAAATGCTTTGTGGAACGAATGGATTTTCCATCAATGGAAATAGTAACTCCCTCAAGGTTATTGGGTATAAAGCCTTGAATCCAATTATTAAATTCCTCTGAAAACTTTTTGTGATTCACATATGTTAAGATGTTGTAAAAATGTGATTTTGAAGGCAGTTTTTTTACAGCAAACTCCTCTTCAAAAAACTTCAGATTCTTAGGAACTTGAGACCATTGATAGATTTCCTCTATAGTCTTAAGACCACAAAACAAGCCCAAAATCATAACAGTAAGCACATCCTGTACATGGTAAAAATAACCACGATGATCCGATACTTTTGCAACCTCAATCATAGCCACTTGAAGCTTCTTCATCATACGATTACCCCTAAATCTTTTTATTGGCAAACGTAACATATTATAATATTTTTAAAAAGCTTTTAATTTTAAATATATTTAAAGGGTTTAGGTGAATGTCAAGACTCAAGAGTTGTTCAGGGCAAATTAGAAT
>CAYJJP010000546.1:0-1274 GCA_964370525.1 uncultured Desulfovibrionaceae bacterium
CTACGAATCAAATACTCAGGCAGATACGTGACGGTGGCGCAACAGTGCCTAGTCGCGGTGAGTCTACTAATGATATCCTTAGACAGATACGTGATGCAGGGTTGGGCGGTGGAGCAGTTGACACAACGCAAAACGCACGCATTACCGAGCTTGAAAATCAGCTAGACGCTGTTAAAACTTACACACTGCTACTAAGAGGCATCTAATGTCTTGGATATGCGTTAGCGAAACGTCACTATACGGGTGTGTAGCAACAATTAGGGGCGTTAATTTTGATGCATCTAGAAGTATCGGATTCTACTTGCTGGATGGTAGGGTTTTTGGTAGTGACAATGTAAACCGATCATATTGTTGGCTAAGACCATCGACTGGGCAGAATGCTAACTCTTTCCAGTTTGATTATATGTCAGTAAGCGTGAACGGAATTAATGTGAGTGTCAATCAGTCGCTTGATGTGCCAGCTATAGATACCGTAGAGCTTAGTGGTTTTGGTGTCGACAGCAAGCTTAAAAACATTTTTGGTCGCTATGCAACAGCTAGCGGTTACAGGCAGGATCTAGAGGGCAGCTTCGAAGAGTTCGAATTTAACTGGGGCGAAGGTGATCCAAGAAACTTCAAAATTTTCGGCAAAGTCAATGCAGATTTTGCGCTACAGCCGCAACAACTACCTTGCCTTTCTTCTTTTGAATCGGACGTTTATTCTGACCCTGATGGTGGATCGAATTGGTTGAAAAGTGGAAACACTTACACAGCTCTAGTTGAAAATGCAGAGCTACAAATAACTGCATCTCTTGATTCAAAAATCATCGATGTTGATGTTGATTTGATATCAGGGGATAGTGTAAAAATTGCGTACACTGAATATACTGGCAACGCATACAGTAGCACTCTATCAGAGATTCCGCTATTAGTTGGTAATAACAAAAAAATTGTTCACCTTGGGCACGTAGCATCAGCCCGAATTATAGCGGCAGGCGTGGGCGATTCTTTCGCAATAAACTCAGTCAGAGAAGTTCAAAGAGGGATAATTATGGGTAGCGGGGCGATTTGGAAAGAGAGTGAGATTGCATGATAACAGTTGAAGATGGTAGCATTGTATCAGGCGCTAACAGCTATGTTTCAGTCGATGAAATAAAAGAGATGTGCGGCTTATACGGCATAGAATTGCCAGCGGATGCAGCAGCAATAGAGGTTGCGGCACGAAAGGGGTTCATGATGATTAACTCGCTTGAATTAGAGTTTCAAGGTGCACGAGTTAGCGCTGAGCAATCGGG
>CAYJJP010000547.1:0-1260 GCA_964370525.1 uncultured Desulfovibrionaceae bacterium
TACCCGTAGCCATTGCTGCCGCTGCTTCCTTTCGGACCTGACGGAGTTCACAACGCTTGCGCCACCCAGCTTCAATTGCATATATATATAAAGAGTGGTCACAAGTCAACACTTTGTATGTCACTTACATAAATTTAATATCAAAATTATTAGCATCCCCTTGCTCTCTCCTTGTTCCCTCCTTGCGACCTGCATTTTTATCACATCTTGGCACATTAAATGCATACAACTCACAAACATACTTTTCTCCAAGGAAGCACCTTGAAGCAAAAAAGTGTGATTAGGAGGATTTTTTCATGCAACAAATGATGTTTAGTGCTCTTTTCGGTGCTTTAAGCACAGAACACCGCATGAATTTCATTGCCAATAATTTGGCAAATGTGAACACCAACGGATACAAGCAAGATAAACTTGCTTTTCGTGACACAATGGCATCCTATGCGCATGATGAAATTCGTGAACCCCTTATGAATGTACGCTCAAAGCCACTTTTCCCGGAACCTCTCAACATGGCAAGAACACGTATTGCCGTGAGCAAGATTGACTTTCAACAAGGTGCCATGAAATTTACGGGCAATCCGCTTGACGTGGCTATTACCGGCGATGGATTCTTTAAGGTAAACACGCCGGGTGGTGAGCGTTATACACGCAACGGGCACTTTGTACAAAGCGCTGACGGCACCATTGTCACGCCGCAAGGCTTTGCGGTACAGGGAACCGGTGGCAACATAGTCGTACCTGAGGGAACACGCAATGTGCATATTGCTGTTGACGGGCAAGTCTTTGCTGACGGTGAGCTTATCAACATCCTAAATGTTGTTGGACTTTCTGACCCACAAGCCTTGGAAAAGGAAGGTCAAAATCTTTATAAACCCCGTCCGGATGTGCCGGTGGAAGAAATTGATGTACAAGCCGACGGAACAAGAGTTTCGCAAGGTTTCTTGGAATCCGCCAATGTGGAAGTTGTTACGGAAATGGTCAATATGATAGAAGTGCAACGCCAATTTGAGGCTTATCAAAAAGTTATGCAAACCTCAGACACTCTTGACAAAGCAGCTATTGATAAAATTGGCAAAATTCGTTAGTAATCAATAAGGAGTTTCATTATGATGCGTTCTCTTTGGACAGGCGCTACAGGCATGATAGCCCAACAAACAAATATAGACGTTATTTCCAATAACCTAGCCAACGTCAACACCACGGGTTTTAAGAAAAGTCGTGCAGAATTTGAAGACCTCATGTATCAAACCATGAAAATCG
>CAYJJP010000548.1:0-1257 GCA_964370525.1 uncultured Desulfovibrionaceae bacterium
CTATGAAGTCCCCGTTGATGGTGGTGATGGTTTTGCCATTATAAATAGCCCCGCCGTAAGCAAAGCCGCTGTCGGATGTGGCGCTATTGCCTATGAAGTCCCCGCTGATGGTGGTGATGTTGCCAAGATTATAAATAGCTCCGCCTTCACCAATGGCGCTATTGCCTATGAAGTTGCCGGTGTAGTTTCCGCTTGCGTCTTTGGCGGGCGTTGTCTTGCTTGTTATTACCTTGTTATCTTTGTCCAACACCGCAAAGTAGAGGGTTTTTTCTGGGTTATCAGGGTCTTTTATGCTGAAGGTGTAGTCGCCCTCAGCCGGAGCACTGCCGTCATTTGGAGTTACATTTTCAATTTTTGTGTAATAGCCTATGGCGGTGGTGTCGGTGATAGTGGATTTCTGTTTGAGGATATAATCAACCACGACACCTTTCAGGGTGGCATGGGTGTCCTTGTTGGAGTCATAATCGCGCCCTTTGAGCAGGACACCGTAGGTTATTTCTTTGTATGAGCCGTCAGGCTGTTCTACCTGTGTGGTGAAGGTGGTGTAGTAGCTTTTGTTCTCATCTTTTACTTCGACTGTGTAGGCTGAGGATATGGCATCAATTTGGGCATCGGTGTAGACAGGATCTCCTTTATCATCCTTGAGGGTTTTCAAATAATCCTTGGTGCTTTGCCTATCCAGCGTCGGCGTGTAGGTCATACCCACGCTAGGCACGGACATGAGCAAAGCACTTGCTATTGCCAACGAACCGAAGGTGTTTAAGATGTGGCACTTTTTAAGCACGGCCTTGTAACGATTGATGAGATTGCCTATGGCGTTTTTACTGAGATTCATGGGATGTCCTTTGCTGAAGGGTTTGTCATGTAAAATTTTTGGTATTTTATTGTGAATTTATCAATATTTAAAACCTCTGCACAATTACTTTCAAATATATATTCCCAGCGTAAAATATATATCTACACATAATTACTAAAATGAGTGTGCAGAGATAAAGGCACGAAACTCAATCACTTAACGACGAAGCAAAGTTCCGCCTATTCTTGATTTTCGGTCGCATTGACTACCGTCAACGCTCCAAAGACCTTGCGCAATGAATTGCGCAGAGATATTTATTTTGGGGATAGTATGTTTAAATGTGTCTTTTGTCAATGAAATGGCATCTGTTAGCCTCTTCCAGAATGTCACTTTGAAAATTTTCTGTCGGCTACAAGCCCTTCGGGTCGGCCTTTTGCTAGCGCCAAAAAGTGTTTTCCTTC
>CAYJJP010000549.1:0-1235 GCA_964370525.1 uncultured Desulfovibrionaceae bacterium
CCACTGAATAAATCCCCCGGCGCCACACAACTGTGTTTGCAACTACAATAAAACGAATAAATATACACGTAAAAAAACACAAAAAACTGAAAATCGCTATTTTTTCAAACGTTTTAGGAAAACAAGTGTGTTATTGCTCTCATTTTCCTAAAAAAGGGCGTAAAAATCCTATAAAGGCTTTAATGTTCGTCCGGCCCCGGCTACCATGTACAAATTGATACTGCAAAACGCCATGTGTAATCGGTTCAGATTTTTCTTGATTCCTCGATACACCGTCTTGCGAAAACCGAAAATGCATTTCAAAATCCGAAACGGGTGTTCTACTTTACTGCGTACAGAAGACTTTTGACGTTCGATTTTTTGTTCCCATTGCGTGAAGCCTTTGGGTAGTTTTTGCACTGTACTTCTTCTTTTGTTGACGATGTATGTAACGCCTGATAAATGTTCATCACGCTTGATTTCTTCTCTTTTCTCAATACCCAAATAACCCGCATCCGCATAAACAACAGTATCTTCTTTACGAATGAGGTTGTGTGTTTCAGCTATGTCACCGGTATTTGCTGCTGTAGCTGTAACGGTGTGGATAAATCCTGTGCCTGCATCCACGCCGATGTGGCATTTCATGCCGAAGTGGTATTGATTGCCTTTTTTCGTAGAGTGCATTTCAGGGTCTCGTTCATGCTTTGCGTTTTTCGTAGAGGAGGGTGCTTCGATGATGGTGGCATCTACCACTGTTCCGCCTTTCATGATGACACCTGCTTTATCGAGGGTACGATTGATTGCATCAAAAAAGGTTTTGCTGATACCGTGTTCTTCAAGCAAGTGGCGAAAATGGAGCAGTGTCGTGGCATCGGGTACATCTTGCTCTAAAAAATTCAGTCCCATAAATCTTCTCATTGCGTAGCTATCATAGATGGCATCTTCGCAACCTTCATCCGACAGATTGTACCATACTTGAAGAAGGTACATCCGCAACTTCGTTTCAATTTCTATCGGTTTTCTGCCTCTTTTTCCATCAGGATAATACGGTTTTATATAACTTACCCACTCGTCCCATGGGATGATTTCGTCCATCGTTTTCAAAAATTCTTCTTTTTTGGTTTTTCGTTTTCTGGCTTCGTACTCCACATCGGTTAGACTCAGTTGTTGGTTCATCCTGTTCGCCTCCTCTTGTGTTATTATACCTTTTTTTCAGGCTTTATTCAAGAAATTGTTTAATCAGCGGTTACTTAAAC
>CAYJJP010000550.1:0-1231 GCA_964370525.1 uncultured Desulfovibrionaceae bacterium
TCATTTATAATAATATTTTCTTTAAAAATACAGAAGAACTCAATACCGATGATGTCACCAATAAGTCAGGCTTTGGTAATAGTGTAATCACCTTTGATGAAAATAATAATACTAAAACAGACGGCACACTCAATGTGGGTGCTGTTTTGGGCGGCGAAGGTAAAATCTTAACAAAAGATCATATTACCCTCACCGGTAAAATTCTAGACGAAGATGGGAACGCTAGCTATCCCGAAACTATCTTTGCCGGTAATATTGATGGTAAGGACGGCGTGGACATTGGTAATGCCGATAGTCCCACCAAGGGCAAGATTGGAGGTTATGTAAAAACAGAAGGTGACTTATCATTGATCAATGTGGAAGTTGGCGGTGATATTACGCAAGATGCAAATGGCACAGCGGCTTTCGGTACAGCTCTTATTAAAAACGTGAGCGGCAACAATGTGACTTTGAATAATAGCTCCGGTTCTATTATTGAGGGCGACAATGAGTTTATGAATCTAAATGCCAATGGCGGTAACGTACAGCAAATGGGCGGTACGACCATAGTCAGTGACACAGTGACCATTGCTGGTAATGTTGATTATGATATTACGGGCGGCGCTGTTTTAAAGACCAATAAATTTGCGGTAGATGTGACCAACCTTGCCTCTGCCGGCGCAGTCATGAATATAGGTTTATCCAATGATCTTGCGCCGTCAGGTCTTATAGCTGACGTGGTAGAGCTTAAGGGCTACACCTTATTTTCCGAGCCGGCGTGGAGGGATGGCGTCAGTATTACCGAGCAAGCCTCATATGCGTATATCGGCGAATTTGCTAATGATAACATTGACGGCACGCTCATAGTCGGTCAAAATTCCTTCGTTGTGCTTGGCTCCACCGATACGCAGTGGACACTTCAGACTTTCAAAGATTCCGGTCTCACGTGGGGCAATGGTGCGGGCGAAATTCCTTCTGCTCTTTTCATTAGGAAAGCTCATGCCTTAGATGCAACACATGGCGGCATTTTACTGGATGGTGCGGTGAGGGCCGATAACTACGGAAGCCCCGAAAAAGCCGGAGCCGGCATCACTGTAGACAAGAATACTGTCACCCTTGGGGCAAATTCCTTGCTGGTGGTGGATGCCGGTGAAAACGGTGTGGGCATGGACAATGCGCAAGCTGCTCTTTCGGCTGACGGCAATGCCATACTCACCATTGAGAGCGGTGCAAAATTGCACATTGTTGACGG
>CAYJJP010000551.1:0-1230 GCA_964370525.1 uncultured Desulfovibrionaceae bacterium
CCAAAAAGTGTTTTCCTTCCCCCCAGACCCCCCATCCTTTCCCAAAACGCGCCAACTGCTCATCCCTATTGGGATGAGCCATGATCAGTTTTATGTTGATAAAAGTATGAAAAGTCAGATGCTTTTTTTACTGAGTTAAGTTAAAAAACACGTATTTTTAAATGCCAGCCAGTCATTTAAAATAGACGCTAAGTTTATTACTGTGCCTTTGTCAAGAATAAGCTCATCAAAACTTTTGCGCAAATTTTTTTATTTGGAGGAAGTGTTTAGCTATTTAGCCTGTGCTGAAAAGGCGCGGTAAATGTCTCTTTTTCATCAAAATGTTATGAAGAATTTTAGATAGATAGCAATAAAATTCCTTGACTACAGGGTGTCATGTCAGGCATTTTAGTTACGTGTGAGTAACTTAATCAAGGAGAGAATAATGAAGAAAATTGTTTTGGCGAGTTTTTTGACTTTTATGTTTATTTTTAGCGTTGGTACAGCTCTTGCTAATGTCAACCCATTGAAACAATTGACAGGTAGTGTTTGGATGTCTTCAAGTGATGACAATAAGAAGGCGCTAATTTATGGTGTCGAGTGTGCTGTAAGCATTGAATATGCTATGGCTGAGCATTTTGCCAAAAAACAAGGTAAACCTACTGATAAGGCAAGCCTTGTGGCGACATTAACTCTTTTTCCAAGAAATTGGATTACCGTTTTTGAGAATGTCACTAGGGACGCAATTGTTAATGAAATCAACACTTGGTATACTAATAATAAGGACAAGCTTTCCACACCTGTTTTTGAGGTAATATGGAAGCATGTCATGCAACCTAAATTAAAATGAGGTATTTATGAAAAAAATCGCTATAATTGCTCTTATGGGTTTAACTTTAGCTTGTGGCTGCACCAATATGTCGCAAACCTCTCAAGGTACTCTTAGCGGTGCAGCGCTTGGCGCCGCTGCCGGAGCCGGGATTGCTGCTATTTCTGGTGGTTATGCCGGTTGGGGTGCAATTGCCGGAGCGGGTATAGGCGCTGTTGCCGGTGGATTGGTTGGTAATTCTCAGGAAAGAAATAATAGATATCATTATTATAATAGATAATTATAAAATAATTCTAGTATTAAATTAAAAACTTTAAGGATATTATTTTCTGGGGGAAAGCTTTTTGTGAACAAAGGTTTTTCCCCTTAAATAAAATGTTATATTGACATTTCAACCTGAAAAAATTGCACTTTTCAATTTA
>CAYJJP010000552.1:0-1214 GCA_964370525.1 uncultured Desulfovibrionaceae bacterium
AACGCGGAAGCTTTTGGGCTTTGGCAAAAGTTCCCCTTCCCCCCTCACAAAAAAAAATAATAAATCAGTGTATCCTTAGTTTTTAACACCGAAAACCTCTAACCACACAAGAACATTATGCAAGAAAATACAGAAAGAACCTATACACCCCCCACAGTCAACGTACGCCTTCAACCTGAAGAAAAACACCTAGAGCTACCTCGACCCAAAACCGCGCGTCAACTTCTGCAAGCACTCGGACTGCAAGAAGAAACTGCTCTTGTGGCTCGAAACGGCATTTTACTCACCCCAGATGTACGAATATATAACGGCGATGAATTACTGGTGCGCAAAGTAACATCTTCCGGTTAAACACTGGTTTAACAGTGTTTTTCCAGTTGCTGAGTGAAAATTTTGCCTAGCTTATGTGTGGCTTATTTATTGCAATTCTACCCTCATGGTAATTTACTAGGAAAATTTTTCTCATGGAGGTTAAAATGAGTGTAGGTAGTATTGGTGCCGGAGGAATGTTGCAGAATGTAGAGTTGTTTGGCAATATGCAAACAACTAAAAATACAGAAGAGCAACAATTCTCCTCAGGTGATTCGGTGAGTATTTCTGATGAAGCGAAATATCTTTATGCAGAAATGCTACAAAATAATGCAAAAACGGAAGAAAACACTGCACAAAACATTGAAGCTGATTTGCAAGAAAATAGCGATGCTATGCTTGCTAATTCTGAAACCGTAGGCAGCGGGCAAGATTCTGCTGCCAATGGTGATGCCGGTGCTCAACAAGGTGGCGGTGGACCTAAGGGAAGTAGACCACCCAAGGGCGGCGGAAGTGCTGAGAGCGAAGATGACGATGACGATGATGACAGTGTACTTAGCACAACTTCGTCCACTGATACATTGACCTCTTTGCAATCAGAAATTGATGCCATAGAAATGCAAATAGCTCTTGCCAGACAAAATGTTGCTGAAGGCGAAAGTAATGCACAAATTGAAGCTTTGGAAGCAGAACTAGCTGAGCTTGAAGCTAGCTATGATGAAATGGCGTAAATCTATCTTTCCAAATAAATATAGTAACTAGGACTTTGTTGCTAAAGATAGTCTATATAGCAATTCCACTTAATATTTAGATAAAGTTAAGTGGAATTGCTATGTACTATTTATATACGCTATTTAGTCGAAGCTGAAAAACGCATTTTCATGCATTTTTCAGAAAGGCACGCC
>CAYJJP010000553.1:0-1211 GCA_964370525.1 uncultured Desulfovibrionaceae bacterium
TAAGTAAAGTATAACATATATTGTATATTATTTCAAATCAATAAAAAAGAGTTAAAAACTCTAATCTATACTTGGTATATTCCTTGTTGAATATAACAAAGAAGACATATAACCTAATACTGCTGTCATTAAATTAACATCATCTACCTTTACTTTTAAAGTAGTTAAATATTCTTGTGATAATTTTTTTGTCATATCAGGTTTTTGATATAAATCTAAAAAAGTTAATTGCCCTACACTTGCCCCCATTAACATTATAGATAAATCATCTTGAAGTAAATTATATACAGTACCATCTGGTGTTTTAGTTGTATGAGGTACATATAGATTTGCCATAGGTATTAAATAATAATTTTCACTGCAAAATTGTTCATTAATTTCTATTATTTCTTCTTGTGTTTTTTCCTTTAATATGTAATTTTGATAAATATAATTTTCATCTTCAGTTAAAGATGATTCTACACGTTGATATAAGTTAGGACTTCCTTCATTGTTTTCTTTTAATTCTTTCCATCCAGCAAGTTGTTCTTTAGTCTTTCCATTTGTTTCTATATATATTAAATTGTTGTTTTCTATTTTATATAACATATTATTACCTCTATGTATATTATAACAAAAAAAAAGAGTATTATCAATTACCCTCTTTAGGTCGCATTTTATAGACTAGACTATTCTGTCTATTGTTTCTCCTTTGTCATTCATTAACCAAGCATCAGTTATCTCAAAATAAGTTTTGTTTCCTGTTACTTCATTTGTAAATTCCCTATTAACGATTAACTCTTCTGTTGTTTCATCATTATACTTTATAATTAACGTTTCTGTAAAAAAGTTTTTACCTCTTGCTTTTTGTTTATTTATGTTTTTTATGTTGTTTAAATAAAAATTATTTGTTGTGACTATTTCTTCATTTTCTTCAAATAATAGTTGCTTTTCTTCTAATTCATATTTTAATATCATTCTATCTCCTGCTTTCTTCTACTACGACCTAATAATATTATAACACAAACTCATAAAAAAAGATACCTAACAATAGTACCTTTTCATTCTATTAATAACGTCAATTACTAATAGTTGTGTATAGTTAGAGCTATACACTCTACACAAGAACAAGAACAGAAACAAATTGCCTTGTATATATACATTATACCATAAAAAAGAGATAAATCTATACCTCTATTTCACGAAAAAAAGCAATCGTAACTGCTTTTATC
>CAYJJP010000554.1:0-1210 GCA_964370525.1 uncultured Desulfovibrionaceae bacterium
CACTGGAAACACGGTGGTATCGTAGGCGTATTCGGTTACGGCGGCGGCGTTATCGGTCGTTACTGTGACCAACCTGAGCAATTCCCCGGCGTGGCACACTTCCACACCGTTCGTGTTGCTCAGCCTTCTGGTAAATTCTACAGCACGAAGTTCTTACGCGATTTGTGTGATATTTGGGATCTTCGTGGTTCCGGACTTACCAACATGCACGGATCTACCGGTGACATCGTTCTTCTTGGAACTCAAACCCCTCAGCTCGAAGAAATCTTCTTTGAATTGACCCACAACATGAATGTTGACCTTGGTGGTTCCGGTTCTAACTTGCGCACACCTGAGTCTTGCCTTGGCCAAAGCCGCTGTGAATATGCTTGCTATAACACACAACTTATGTGCTATCAGCTTACCATGGACTATCAAGACGAATTGCACCGCCCAGCTTTCCCCTACAAATTTAAGTTTAAGTTTGACGGTTGCCCCAATGGTTGCGTAGCAGCTATGGCTCGTTCTGACTTTGCAGTTGTCGGTACTTGGAAAGATGACATTAAAATCGACCAAGCTGCCGTTAAAGGTTATGCTGACGGAAGCATTAAGCCAAACGCCGGCGCACACGCTGACGGCGATTGGGGTGCTTTTGACATCGTGAAAGAAGTTCAAGACCTTTGCCCGGGTCGCGCTTTCAAATATGATGGTTCCAAAGTAAGCATCAACACTGCCGAATGTGTACGTTGCATGCACTGCATCAACACCATGCCACAAGCATTGCGCATCGGTGACGAGCGCGGCGCTTCTATCCTTTGCGGCGCTAAAGCTCCTGTTGTTGACGGCGCTCAAATGGGTTCATTGTTAGTACCATTTATCGCAGCCGAAGAGCCTTTTGATGAAGTAAAAGAAGTCGTCGAAAAGATTTGGGACTGGTGGATGGAAGAAGGTAAAAATCGTGAGCGTCTTGGTGAAACCATGAAGCGTCTTTCTTTCCAAAAGCTTCTTGAAGTTACCGACACTCCGGCTATGCCACAGCATGTAAAAGAGCCACGCTCTAACCCATACATCTTCTTCAAAGAAGAAGAAGTACCTGGCGGTTGGGATCGTGACCTTGATGCATATCGCAAAAGACATCAACGCTAAATTAGGGAGTAGTACACCATGGCACATATATCTTCCGGGTACAATCCCGCTAAACCAATGGAAAACCGTATTACTGATATTGGTC
>CAYJJP010000555.1:0-1208 GCA_964370525.1 uncultured Desulfovibrionaceae bacterium
CTACTTACAAAATTTTATAACCGTCTTCCAGCACCAGCGCCATAAATTCACGACGCACGCCACCCCATTCAGGATAATATAAACCCGGTTCCACAGTCACAACCATTCCCGGCTCAAGTACAGTGTGACACCTTGGACTTAACGAAGGAGCTTCGTGCGTTTCAAGACCGACACCATGCCCAAGCCCATGCGTAAACGCTTCTTCTACACCTTCATCGGCGAACACTTGCCAAGCATAACCATAGATATCACTGCATTTTTGCCCCGGACGAATTTGAGCAAGTGCAGCCTCCTGAGCCGTGCGCACCAACTGCTGCGTAAGCATAAAATAATTGGGAGTATCAGCATCCCCCACCCAAAAAGTGCGAGTCTGATCGGAGCAATAATCTTCAAGGCGACAGCCAACATCAATAAGAACCGGTGAATTATCAACAATTTGTGTATTATCCGGAATCGCATGGGGCAAAGCCGCATTTGGCCCCACAGCCACAATACTGCTAAAAGCAAGTTCCGACGCGCCATTTTCACGGAAAAACTTTTCTATACCCCAAGCCAAATCAGCCTCAGTCCGCCCCACATGCAATTCTGTATAGACCCATTCCATAAGTCTGTGATTAAGCTCACAAGATTTCTGCATGCAAGAAATTTCATGCGCATCCTTAATAATACGCAAAGACTCCACAAGATTTTGCGCCGATGAAAGAGACAAGCCGCAACTCAATTGCGCATAAAATTCGGCAGAAACAATGGACTTTTCAACACCAATACGCCCGCCAACTTTGTCCCTCAATAATTTCCCGATTTCCTTGGCAGCAGCAGCCTTGTAGATAAAGATATGATTTTCATCCCAAAGCCGTTTTGCAGCATCCAAATAACGAGCATCCGTACACAACCAGTCCTTACCGCTTGAAGTAATAATCAAACGGCCGGCGCTTTCATTGCACTGAGGGTCATGCAATTCAAAGCCGGACAAATAGAAACGGTTGGCAGCGTGGCTTATGAGTAAGGCATCCAAGCCTGCTGCATACATTTTTTTGCGCAACTTTTCACGGCGTGCAGCGTATATATTTTCCATGACTTAGCCTTGTTTTATTTTTATGGTTTTGTTTTTTATGGTTTTGTTTTTTTTGGTTTTATTTTTTTTGGTTTTATTTTTTTTGGGGGAAAACCTTTTGTGAACAAAAGGTTCTTCCCCCAAACCCCCTTTC
>CAYJJP010000556.1:0-1207 GCA_964370525.1 uncultured Desulfovibrionaceae bacterium
CCCCCAAAAAATATCTCAAATTAGAATGATGCCGTGGTAGTTTAATCAGTGTTTCCCTAAAGTTTTGCTGGTCTTTTTGTTGGTTTTTTAGGTGTTTTACGCTTTAGGAGTAGCCATGCATGGCCCTTGGTGTATACAGATTTTGCCTTGTTGAGTGCTGCTTCGCCATAGCCTGCATACAAATCGATGCGGCGCAATTGAATGGCTCCGCCTGTATCTTGCGCAAAACCAAGTCCACGCAATGCATTGCTATATAAGCCTTTTATTTTTGGTAATGTACCGGCCTTAATTTTTCCGCGTGTTGGTAAGTCATAGGCGACGATGGCGCCAAGGGGTAAGACGCGCGGGTCTGTAGCCATGCTTACCCACTCAGTCATGGCGCTGCCGATGGTGCCTTGAGGGGTCGGGGCTCCAAAGCGGAAAAAGGCATAGCCGGAAGCAGCGGTGAGAAAATCTCTTCTTAGCTCCGGTGTTGCCGTATCCCACCAAGTACGCATATATTCCATATTTGCATTTTTTCTTTTTATTTGACGTGTTTGAATAAGGTGTCCCGCCATACTTGTACCCTTGTGGCCGTTGAGTCCGGCAAAGAGAATTGCGCGTGTTGTGCCGTCGGGAAAGGACAGGACTCCGGAACCTTGGAGCATGAGCGAATATGCATCAAAAGGATGTTGAACATAAGCCATGGCAAGATTTTTGTCCGCAAGCGCACCGTCCATGTCTATGGCAACACGGCTAAAGTAAGGTGGGTCAGGGCGAATAACCTTGGTGAAGGCTGTGTCCTTACAAGTGTGCGTTGGTAAACACAGTGCCAAATGCGGCGCAAGTTCCGTGGGCAAGCGATACAGCGGATATTGGTATGCATCTTTTTTTTCATAACTGGCGGCAATAACAGGTGAATAATATGAAGTGAAGTGTACTTTTGGCGTGACCTTGTACCATGCAAAATGCTGAGCGAGCAGTTCGGGATTTTTATCAAGCTTTGGGAGCAGTGATTGTAATAATTCTAGCGATGTGGTAATTTGTCCCCAAGTAACTCGTTTGTTGTTATGATGAAGAGCGAGCGAATTTTGTGGCCAAGTTCTGGTATATTTGAGAGAATTTTCCAGCTCATCGGCTAATTCCATCCAAGATTTCATGCCTTGCCGTTCTTTTTGTAACTTTTTTGCCATGACCTTGGCGTTTGTGGGGGAAATGCGGACAAGTA
>CAYJJP010000557.1:0-1199 GCA_964370525.1 uncultured Desulfovibrionaceae bacterium
TAAGTTGGCTTTCATGTCTTGCTAACTTCTGTCTACAAGGAAGTGGTATTTATATAATGAACGCGCTTATTCAACCACTTTATGCGGCTCATGGTTGGACAAGAGGAGAACTTGGCGTGGCTATGGGAATTGGCTCTTTCTGTGGAATTGCCAGCATGTCCATTCTCATCGCATTGTCAAAAATCGTGGGATTGCGTGCTATCTCCATAACAGGGGCCATGGTTGGAGGAATCTGCATCATGCTTTTGGGGCAGATTTCCCAACTATGGCTCTTTACAATTGTTTTCTCACTGCTTTGGATTTCGGGTCAAGCATGTGGTGGTGCCATTTCCAATGCGTTGATCACCAATTGGTTTGTACAAAAAAGAGGCAAAGCACTTGGCATTGCAAATTTTGGTACATCGTTTTCAGGCGCCCTCCTACCCTTAATTATGCTTGTTTTATTCTACCTTTTTGACATTACTACATCTACCTTACTCATTGGCATTTTTGTATTTTGTGTTTTAACATTTTTATCATGGAAATTAGTTCGTGATGACCCAAAGGAACTTGGCTTAACCCCTGACAATATGCAATTAAATGCATCTTCTGCCGTCAACAGCGCTAAGTCCGTAGCCATTCGTTGGATTGACTTTGCCAAATCCGGAACCGCCAATCGTATTGGAATTTCATTTGCTATGGGTTTAACCATGGCAGCAGGCGTCGTAAGTCAGTTAAAGCCACGATTTTCTGATTTAGGCTTTAGTGATTTTGGTTCCATGGGTTTAATGTGTCTAACCGCTTTATGTGCGGCCCTTGGAAAATATGCTTGGGGATATATAAGTGATATAATGCCCGTTATGCGCACGGTACGCCTTTTATTTCTCTCTAATATTGTAGGCATTCTTATTGCCTTCCTACCCATAAATATTTTCACAGCTTTATTATTTGCCATTGTATGCGGAGTTTTTTTAGGCGGATTTTGGACCATGTACCCCGTTGTGGTAGCCTATGCCTTTGGGCAGAAAAATTTCATATCAGCCTATAGTTATACATCTTTATTTGTTATGTTCAAATCTGTCGGCTATATTGTTATGGGCATGTCATTTGAATTTTTCCAAAGCTATGACGCAGCCTTCATCATGTTTGGCGTTGGTTTGCTCATTGGTGTACTGCTTTTGACGGGCATCAAAGGGCACGATGAAACAAATAAAGCTTAA
>CAYJJP010000558.1:0-1195 GCA_964370525.1 uncultured Desulfovibrionaceae bacterium
GGGGGTCTGGGGGAAGAACCTTTTGTTCACAAAAGGTTTTCCCCCAGAAAAAAAAATTAATTAGTGTATCATTTACTTGCCAAAAACACACTTCACGCTTACAAGAACACATCTTATACAAAATTTTGGAGTGATCAATGTCTTTAAGTATTGGAATTGTGGGCTTGCCCAATGTAGGAAAATCAACTCTTTTTAATGCGCTTACCAAGGCACAAAATGCTCAGGCAGCCAACTATCCTTTTTGTACCATAGAGCCCAATAAGGCTACGGTAAGTGTGCCGGATGCTCGGCTTGCTGTGCTTACGGACTTGGCAAAGCCACAAAAAACCTTGCATGCCAATGTGGACTTTATTGATATTGCAGGGCTTGTGCGTGGTGCTAGTAAGGGCGAAGGACTTGGCAATCAATTTCTTGCAAATATTCGTGAATGTGCAGCCATTGTGCATGTTGTTCGTTGCTTTGAAGACGAAAATATTGCGCATGTGGATGGCGATGTGCAACCCTTACGCGACATTGAAACCATCGAAACCGAACTTTTGCTTGCCGATATTCAATCCACCGAAAAACGTGTAGAGCGTTTGCGCAAAATACGCGGAGATAAAAACGCTGCTGCCACCGCCGAGCAAATTCAATCTCTTTTGGAACATTTAAATGCCGGAAAACCTGCCATTAGTTTTGAAAGGCCGAACAATGAGCTTTTTAATACACAATGGCATGAAATGGGATTGATTACCGCTAAAAAAATTATTTACTGTGCAAATGTTGATGAAGAACACGTAGCAAGCGGGAATGCGCACGTTGATGCCGTTAAGAAATTTGCCGAAGAACGCAATAGCGGTTTTACCTTAATTTGCGCCAAGATTGAAGAAGAATTACAAGGCCTTCCAGAAGAAGAACAAACAGAAATGCTTTCTTCTTTTGGCATTGAAGCAAGCGGGCTCGAATCCATTATTCAAACCGGTTATGCCACACTCGAACTGTGTTCATATTTCACCGTAGGCGAAAAAGAAGTGCGCGCATGGACATTTAAGAAAGGTTTTAAAGCACCGCAAGCTGCCTCGGTTATTCATACAGATTTTGAGCGCGGATTTATTCGTGCGGAAGTTATCTCCTATGATGATTTTGTTACGCATAAAAACGAAGCCGCCTGCCGCACCGCCGGCGTTCTACGCACCGAAGGGAAAGAATATGTGGT
>CAYJJP010000559.1:0-1192 GCA_964370525.1 uncultured Desulfovibrionaceae bacterium
TGTCCGAAGGTTCCGGCATGGGCAAGCTTAACGAAAAACGCACCGTGGGCACCATCGAAGGCACAAGCCAGTTAGGTGCAGTGGCCAATGTGGGCGGAGCAATCATGGGCGCGGCTAATACTGCGGGCAATGCCGTTGTGAATCATAATTCTGCTGTGGGTCTTGGTGCTGTGCAAGGCGAAGGCAGCGGTTCAGTGACCATGCATAAGGGCGAAATCACAGCCGATGTTGGCATAAGTGGCGGAAATATGGCGGAAAAATCCGGCTTTGGCCTGTGGCTCACGCCGTTGTATAAGTGGAATACGGGCAGCGGCTTTGAAGGCGGTGCTTTAGAGCATGATTATGACATGGGACTTGGCGGCATTGCCCTAGGTGCTGATTTTACTAACAGAATTGACCATGAAACGGCCTTGCGCTTTGGCCTTGCTTTCAACGTGGGCGCCGGCTATTCCGATAGCACAGGCGACTATAATGAAACCAATAATGACTTCAATTTCTGGGGCTTAACGGCCTATACTGCCTTCCAAAAGCAGAACTTTGTGGCGACGCTCGACCTTGGATTTACGTCTTCGTATAATGACATTACCCAAGATTTACCGGCAAGCATGGCTATGGGCGACCTCAACGCCGATGTGGACGCTTTCGCCTTCAGCGCTGGCTTGAACTTGGAATACACCTTTAATACCGGAAATATGGAAATAACACCGCACGCCGGCGTGCGTTTTATGAGCGTGACCACCGCTGAATATGACATTGAAAGCGCATCCGGACTGGTGGCAACTGTTGAAGAAGATACGCAAAATGTGTGGTACTTCCCCGTGGGCGTGACTTTCAGCGCAGATATGCAAGGCGAGAGCGGCTGGACGTTTACGCCAAAACTTGACCTTGGCTTTATTGCCGCCGCCGGGGATTTAGAGGCTACGAGCAAAACCCGCTTCACCGGCGTTAACGATGTGCTTGAACTGAACCTCGAAAACGTGGACGGCTTCGCCTTCAACGGCGGCCTCGGCTTTGAATTCAGCAATGAAGCAAGCGGCATAAGCATTGGGTTGAATTATAACCTCCAAGCCGGCGCCAAGGAAACAGGACATATGATTTTTGCGAATTTCCGTTATGACTTCTAACGAAGTCTTGCGTTATGACTTCTAAAAACTTGCACAACTTCTAAGGAAATGCTGATTAAATAAAAAGT
>CAYJJP010000560.1:0-1189 GCA_964370525.1 uncultured Desulfovibrionaceae bacterium
AATCTTAGCCACTTGCACCACGCTTGAATTGAGGATGATATTGTCCAAAGACCAAGCGTCAACAAGTTCGCCGGTGAGTGCGTCCTTAAAGCCGGAAAGCACCGTCAAAACGCCGTCCGTACCGTCAACAATGTGCAATTTTGCACCGCTCTCAATGGTGAGTATGGCATTGCCGTTAGCCGAGAGAGCAGCTTGCGCATTGTCCATGCCCACACCATTTTCGCCGGCATCCACCACCAGCAAGGAATTTGCCGCAAAGGTAGCGGAATTATTAGTTATAGTCACAGAATTTCCGGCTTTTTCGGGGCTTCCGAAGTTATCGGCTCTCACCGCACCATCAACTAAAATGCCGCCGTGTGTTGCATCTAAGGCATGAGCTTTCCTAATGAAAAGAGCAGAAGAAATTTCGCCTGCGCCATTGCCCCACGTGAGACCGGAATCTTTGAAAGTCTGAAGTGTCCACTGCGTATCGGTGGAGCCAAGCACAACGAGGGAATTTTGACCGGCTATAAGTGTGCCGTCAATGTCATTGTTAATAAATCCGCCTATATACACATAGGAAGCTTGCTCGATGAGATTTACGCCATCTTTCCACGCCGGATCTGCAAGCAAGGAATTGTCATTGAGTTGCATGGACTCAACTATTAAGCCTGATGGTAAAATATCGCTGGATAAACCAAGATTAATAAATTTACCGCTACCGTTTACAATAAGCTTATTAGTATTTAAGACTGCACCGCCCATAAGATCATAATCAACATTATTAGCAATGGTCACTGTGTCACTGACTATGGTTGTGCCGCCCATTTGCTGTACGTTACCGCCATTGGCATTTAGATTCATAAACTCATTGTCGCCCTCAATAATAGAACCGGAGCTATTATTCAAAGTCACATTGTTGCCGCTCACGTTTTTAATAAGAGCTGTACCGAAAGCCGCTGTGCCATTTGCATCTTGCGTAATATCACCGCCAACTTCCACATTGATCAATGATAAGTCACCTTCTGTTTTTACATAACCTCCAATCTTGCCCTTGGTGGGACTATCGGCATTACCAATGTCCACGCCGTCCTTACCATCAATATTACCGGCAAAGATAGTTTCGGGATAGCTAGCGTTCCCATCTTCGTCTACAATTTTACCGGTGAGGGTAATATGATCTTTCTCTAAAGTTTTACCTTCACCGCCC
>CAYJJP010000561.1:0-1187 GCA_964370525.1 uncultured Desulfovibrionaceae bacterium
CCATGCGTAGTCCTTTATGTTTTAAATGTGTAAAAATCAAAATACACTAGGTTTTGTAAAAGCAAAAGTGTTTTTATGGTCTGTTTTTTTGAAAAACAAGACCTCTGCACAATTGTTTTCAAATGTAGCTTTCCAGTGTGAAATATATGTTTACACATAAATCCAAAATGAGTGTGCAGAGGTAAAGACACGAAAATCAATCACTGAACGGCGATAGCTATGCTCCGCCTATTCTTGAGTTTCGGTCGCATTGACTACCGTCAACGCTCCAAAGACCTTGCGCAATGAATTGCGCAGAGGTCTTGAAACTAAGGGCACAAAGATTGGCGTATTTGCTTGCTGCACGTTAAGTTTTATCAAAAACAAGAAATGCAAGGAAATGTTTGAGGTTTAATCATAAAAAAACGTTGCATTTTGAACATATTTTAGGCATTATTGTCATTGGAGGGATTATGGAACTTTTACCTATTAAACGTGCCATTTTATCGGTGACAGATAAGAGCGATCTCGCTGAATTTGCTACATTTTTAGCTGAGCGTGGTGTGGAGCTCGTTTCCACGGGAGGAACGTATACTTTTTTGAAAAATGCGGGTCTTCAAGTAACAAAAGTAAGTGATGTTACGGGTTTTCCCGAGATTTTAGACGGAAGAGTAAAAACGCTTAATCCTAAAATTCACGGTGCAATTCTTGCCGACAAAGACAAACCGGAACATCTTGCGACCTTGCAAGAATACGAAATGACGCCCTTTGACCTTGTGTGCGTGAATTTGTATGATTTTGCAGGAGCCGTTGAGCGCAAGCTTTCGAGGCTTGAGGCTGTTGAAGAAATAGATATTGGCGGGCCTTGTATGATTCGTGCGGCGGCAAAAAATTATCATAGCGTTCTTGTGCTTGCTTCAACTCAATGGTACGCTGAGGCCATGCAAGAAATGAAGGAATTTGATGGTTGTGTCAGTTTGCGTTTCAGACAAGCGATGGCTGCACGCGCCTTTAGTATAACATCTAGATATGATTCCTTTATTGCATCATATCTACTCTAGCAGCCTGTTGAAAAACTCAAATTTCGTCAGTCCGTTCAAAAAGTGCCCGCTCTGTGAAAGTCGCAAGGAAGCGAAAAAAGTCAAGGCGCGCAGTGTATTGGACATACATAAGCGGTTTGACTTTTTATCGCTGACGCAGCAAATGGT
>CAYJJP010000562.1:0-1185 GCA_964370525.1 uncultured Desulfovibrionaceae bacterium
TATAAAACAAGGAATGATATTTATTTATGAAGTGTGCTCCTCCGCTTATGAAAAGGCGGTCTTGGTCAATTCTTTTTTTAAGACGTGCAATGCGCTCATCTTGAGATTCAATTTTTGTTACAGCCTTGTCATATAGTTCTTGATTTCTTTGTTGAAGTTCCGCAATTTTTTGGCGCAATTCCTTCGTTTGCTCAGTAAGGTGTTCTGCCTCATTTTTATGCTTTGCCTGCAAAAGTAACGCATCCCTTTGCCGTTGAATGATTTCTTTAGCGGAAGTCATAGCCGATTTATAATTGAGTAAAGAAGCTTCGGGCATGGGCTGCTGTTTTTGTAAAAAATTCTCTGCTTCCTGCACCAATGCCTCGTATTCTTCCACTTGCTCACGTAAAGCTTTTTCTTGCTCCTGTAATTTTTTAAGCTCTTCCTGTTTCTGTTTATATTCACGGGTGTTCAAGTGCTTCTTTGCCGCTCCTGCTTCTTGCTCAACGCCACGCTGAATATCAAAGCCCTTACTTTGCAGATAGGCCGGTAAATCTGATTGTAAATTTCGCAGTGACTCACGGGTATAAATGGAATTGGCGTTGAGCCGACCGTCCTTGGTAATGGGTACGTGCATAAAGTGCATATGCGGTGTTTTTTCATCCATATGCACCGTGGCAGCAATAACATTTTCCTTGCCCACAAAATCGGATAAAAAGCTTTTGCTTTCTTCAAAAAAACGACGTTGTTCTTCTGAGGATAATTTTTCAAAAAAAGCCGTATCAGAGGACACAATAAGCCCACACATACGCACAGCATCTTTGCGTACCGCTTTTACAAGTAGAAGGTCATCAATGCGATTTTGAATAGCTTCAGCGTAGTTTGGCGTTGCATTTTCCAAGAGCTCATAATTATTTTTGGCACGGCTATAATCAATATCAGGGTTGGACTGACTTTTACGTAAACGACTGTTATGGTTTTCAATACCCTTAATGGCGTCAGCTTTAAATTTATTCATATGTAAAACCATATAAGACATTATTTGTACTCCTTGTATATTGATATTATTAAAAATAAATGCATCTTCATTTTTATGTCGCTGCAAAAGAGTATTCAAATGGGCATGGATGTCATGAGAGATAAAAAACTCTGGCTTTTGGCTAAATCTTTCCAGCAAACCTTCAAAGTGCTGTTCTAGGAAACTGT
>CAYJJP010000563.1:0-1181 GCA_964370525.1 uncultured Desulfovibrionaceae bacterium
GCCTCATGGTTGTGTATGGACTCCATGCTGGTAACTTGCACTTTGTACCACGAAACTTGTTCGTGTGTTGCTAAGCGAGCCGCAGCTTCGCGCACTACATCTTCCACAAATGCAGGATTGGCAAAAGCATTTTCCGTAACATATTTTTCATCTTGTCTTTTCAATAAGCTGTATACGGGCGATGAGCCGGCAGATTCGCCAATTTCTACCAATTCTTCAATCCAAATAAAACCACGCATGCGCACTGCTATTTGCACAAGGCAACGCTGGCTATGCGCTCCTTCGTCGCTGATGGCCTTAGAACATGGACATACTGACATAACGGGAACTTCGACTTCTAGCATAAATTCAGGCTTAGATTGAGCGTTTTCACTGAGTTCAGAATGTGCTTCCTTACTGTCGTCAGCTTTGTCTGTTTCGGAAAGTACGCCGGTAAGTTTGCACTGATAGCTCATAAGCCCAAGAGCCTCGGTAGCCGGAGCTTTTTTGCGAATAAAATAAGGAAATGTAAAAGCAATGGAAGCTTTTTGTGCTTGCAACCGTGATTTTACATTTTCCAAGAGGCGCTTCATGGACTGAAAATTCAGTTCTTCGCCCCATCCTTCAAGTGCTTCTACAAAACGGCTCATATGCGTCCCTTTAAATGCCGCAGGCAACTCAACGCCAAGGGAAACTTGAGCAACTGTTTGCTGATTTCCAAGAATTCTGTCTTTTACAATCAAGGGAATGGATAAATTTTGAATGCCTACTCTATCGATGCTCATAGGAATTCGTGCCGGTTGCATCTGTACATCTTCCATGTTCGTAATCCTGAATGTTGTATATTATTAAAGCGTCGTTGTATTTAGTGTCTATAATTACTGCCGCCAAGGTTTGCTTATATTCCAGCGACTATTTGTTATGTCATTATATATGTAGCCAAAAAATCCTTGGCAAACATATAATACACTTGCCAAGAGCGCAAGGTAAAACTGAGTTTGATTTTTAATCGCTATAATATTTTCGTTTAATTTTAAGCAGTTTATGGTTTTGTAGGCAGGGCTCAGTGTTTGAGTATTCCTTTTAGGTGTAAACTGCTATGATTTAGCACAAAAAAAGCTTGCGCAAATTGCACAAGCTTTTGTGTTTTTTATGGCGGAGCGGAAGGGACTCGAACCCTCGGCCTCCGGCGTGACAGGCCG
>CAYJJP010000564.1:0-1181 GCA_964370525.1 uncultured Desulfovibrionaceae bacterium
ATGATTAAACCTCAAACATTTCCTTGCATTTCTTGTTTTTGATAAAACTTAACGTACAGCAAGCAAATACGCCGCTCTTTATGCCCTTAGCTTCTCAAAAAACAGACCATAAAAACACTTTTGCTTTTATAAAACCTAGTGTATTTTGATTTTTACACATTTAAAACATAAAGGACTACGCATGGAAATAAAACTTCTTTCTTGGAATGTTAACGGTTTACGCGCTGTTTCCGCCAAAGAAGACTGGAAATGGTTCGAAGAAAGCGACGCACATATTATCGGCCTACAAGAAACGAAGGCTGCGCCACATCAACTCAGTGACAACTTGGTTCACCCCGAGGGTTGGCATGCAACTTTTGCCTCATCAACCGTAAAAAAAGGTTATTCAGGCGTAGCAGCCTACAGCCGTATTGAGCCAATTACAACAAATATAGAACTTGACCATGCTGCCTACGGCGGCGAAGGGCGTCTTGTGCATTTGGAATTCCCTTGGTTTCACTACTTTACTGTATATTTTCCCAATGGCGGAGCACAGGAACTTAACGAAGCCGGCAAACCCATACAAGGTAAATTCAAACGAGTGCCCTATAAAATGGGATTTTTCGAGGCTTTTTTACAATACGCTGAAGAGTTACGAAAAACGAAGCCTATAGTCGTATGTGGCGATTTTAATATTGCGCATGCAGCTATGGACTTAGCGCGCCCCAAACAAAACACATATAACACCGGATATTTAGCTGAAGAACGAGCCTTCCTTGATTCCTTTGTGGACGCCGGATATGTGGACACATTCAGATTGGTACATGGCGAAAGTGAGGGAGATTATACTTGGTGGTCATATAAATCCGGTGCTCGCCAAAAAAACATAGGTTGGCGCATTGACTACTTCTTTGTTTCCAACGAGTTGCAATCTTCCGTCAAGGATGCATGGATAGAAAGCCACGTCTACGGCTCAGACCATTGCCCCGTAGGTCTTTTACTTGAAGTATAACACGCTTGCATTAAGGTTTAATCAGTTAGTTTACTTAACAAGTCAAATTATATATACTTAAGTGTAATCCTCATTATTCATGGGGCGCTTTCTTGCGACCATAATTATCCTAAGCTGTAGGCATACTCTTTGCAAGCTATAAGCAATATGTTCAGATATGATTCTTCAATGGGAAAAAAAATCCTGCTAA
>CAYJJP010000565.1:0-1163 GCA_964370525.1 uncultured Desulfovibrionaceae bacterium
AAATCTTGCCCCCAAGCAGAAAAACAATGTGCTTCATCTATTACAAATCGTACTATGTTTCGTGTCAAGAGTAATTTCTCAATACTTACGGAGCGTAATTGTTCGGGAGAAAGATACAGCAAGGACACAATACCGTTTTTTACCCTCTCAAAGGCCTCACTTCTTTCAATTTGGCTAAGCAGTCCATTGATTGAAACGGCATTAACAATATTTCTTTTTTCTAAATTGTCTATTTGATCTTTCATCAAGGATTGCAAGGGAGATATGACAACAGTCAAACCATTCATACTATCACCGGCAATTAAAGCAGGAAGCTGAAACGTGAGAGATTTTCCACCTCCGGTAGGAAATATTGCAATCAAAGACTTATTTTGCACAGCAGCAAGACATGCCTTTTCTTGTAGTGGCTCGCCTTCGTATGTTCTAAAATCTTTATAATGAAAATACTTTTCCAGTTGTCGATGTATATTTAACTGTTCATTACAATATTCACATTTTTCTCCGCAAGGCATATTACATAATTTTTTAATGATAATTTGTGTTTTAGGATATTTATGCAATACCCAAGCCGGTGTAATTGATTTATTACTATTGTTTTTTGTGTTTATTATTGCAAACGCATAGGCGGATTCTATTTTATGAGTTTCTATAAAACTTTCTATATCAGAATTTTCGCATATAAGATTTTTATATGCTTTCTTTATATAATGCATATCAACACATTTGAAATCATCACATAATTCCTTAATATATTCAAAGAAAAACTTAAATTCGTTGATATTTGACAGTAAAGTATAATAAATATTTTGTATTTCTATAGGTAATTCAAGAAAAGCGTTTACTTCATCGTAAAACAAATCCATTGCTTTTTTTGCATCATTTACCGGATTATTTAATTCATCGGTAAATATTTTATCATCTTTCAATAATTTATGATAGGGATGACGAGGAAATAACAAAGGAGAAAGATAGAGGGTGTCAATGATTTTCTTATCATCGTTCAGTTGAAGATATTGTAAATCATGTTCAATAATATTATGACCGCACACATATGTTGAGCCAATAATAAATTCTTGAAATTCTTTAACATTAGGAGAAGAAAAAACTTCTTGATTTTTCTTTATTGCACCAATAGCTTGAATTTTTCTTGAAGAACCTATCTC
>CAYJJP010000566.1:0-1157 GCA_964370525.1 uncultured Desulfovibrionaceae bacterium
GGGTCTGGGGGAAGAACCTTTTGTTCACAAAAGGTTTTCCCCCAGAAAAAAATAATTAGCGCTTCATTAGAGCTTGTCCGTAAATAAAATCAAACTGATAGGAACTTTTTGTTTCTTTAGAGGTAAGAATGCTGAAAATAAAGTGTATTATAATAATTCTTTGTGTGTGTTTTGCTGTTAATGGCCATGCTACAGAAGTTCAGCCGAAAGGCAATACTATTAAAATAGTTGACGATAGTGGTTATGAGCTTACTCTTGATAAACCCGCCACAAGAATACTTGCCCTGTATAGCCCATTAAGTCAGATGATGCTTGAGCTAAATTTAGGGCATACACTTATAGGGCGCACGTATGCCGATGATGAAATAGAAGGCTTAAAGCATTTACCGGCTATCGGTACCAGCGAGCGTATTGTTCCCGAACGTATTTTTAAGTTGAAACCCCAGTTAGTCATACAATTTATGGGAAATGAGGCTACGAAAGCTCTCGGGCTCGGTTTGCGCAAATTAGGCGTTCCGGTTTTATTGTTTCGTCTGCAAAACTTTGACGATATTTTTTCCGCCATGGAGAAATTAGGTGAAGCAACCGGTACGCAAGCGCACGCCAACTCTCTTGTGAAGGAAGCGACAAATCGCATCGGTCATTTACGTAATATTCTTATGGACTTGCCGCGCGTTTCAGTGTTTTATGAGTTGCGCTATCCGCATTTACTTACAATCGGCGCCGACTCCTTGATGGAAGCCATATTGCATGTAGCCGGGGCGCGTAATATAATTTCCGGTTCTGAATATGTCCTGCGCATTGACGATGCTGAGCTTTTTCGGAAAAATCCCGAAGCTTATATTGTACAGAAAGGTACTTTGAATGCAGAGCCTATGCCCTTGGACGCTCGGCCGGGGTTTGAGGTCTTGCAAGCCGTAAAAAATAAACGTATTCTTATTGTTGAGGAAAATGAGTTTGCAAGAGCCGGTATTGCAGCCGTTAAAGCAGCAGAAAAACTCGCACATTGGTTACATCCTGATGTGAATTTTGATATTCAGACACCTGAAAAAACCGAGCCTGTTCGTAAGTAAGCTTGCCATGGTTTTGTTGTGTTATTAATCAGAGTATCTGTAAATACTTAGGCACACGTTCCCAAAAGGGAACATGATTATAAC
>CAYJJP010000567.1:0-1154 GCA_964370525.1 uncultured Desulfovibrionaceae bacterium
GGATTTTCCGCTGCAACGCTGATTGCTACACGCTACAACATCAAAAAAGGAATGCTTTGGGTGATACCCAATTTAAACTTTCCAAGCATTCTCAAAAGCTCACGCGGTGTACACGGCGACATGAATCGTAAATTTGCCCATCTTGACGAAAAAGATCCTCAATATGCCATAGTTAAGCGCATAAAAGAGCTTATTTGTGAGCCAAGCGTGTGCATGGTACTCAATTTACACGACGGCAGCGGCTTTTACCGCAAAAAATACATCGACAAATGGCACGGCCCCAAGCGCTGGGGACAATCAGTCGTCATCGACCAAGAAAAAATGCCGCATTTGCAAATACCAAACAATTTGGAATACCCCCAAGATCTTATGGAATTAGGTGAAATTGCGCAAACTGTTAGCGAAAATGTCAATAAACACCTGCTGATACTAGACCACCAAATGCATGTACATGATACACAAACCGCTAAAGGCGATAAAGAAATGGAAAAAAGCCTTTCATGGTATGCAGTGCGCAACGGAAAACCAGCTTTTGGCCTTGAGGCCAGCAAGAATCTGTCTGTGGTAAAGCGTACCTATTATCACTTGCATATGGTTGAAAATTTTGCAAAAACCTTAGGCATTGAACTTGAGCGGGACTTTGAGCTAACTCTTAGGGGCGTGCGTGAAGCTCTCTACAGTGATTTGAGCGTGAGTTTTATGGAAGGACGCATTACCCTACCGCTGGAAGATGTGCGCCGCTCCATTAACTACCTTCCGCTGGTGGCAGAGCAAGCGACGGCAAAAACATCAAAGCCCATTATGGCTGTAATTCCAAAGACAAAAAAGCTTTATGTTCATTATGGAAATCGCAGACTTACCATTATCAATCCCGATGTGCATGAGCTGGACACAAGCATAAACGGACTTACACTCAAAATCGACAATAAAGAGCAAAAAGCAGATTTTGGGCAGATTTTATCGGTGCAAAAATCGTTTTATGTGCAACCACAAGAAGGCTATCGTGTCAATGTTATTGGAGTTAATTCCGGTAAAAAGAATGAAAGCGGCATGACCTTCACCAAGAAAAATTTTATTCCACGCTATTCAGTGGATAATGGTGGTACAATATTTCGCATCGAAACATATAAAGGCAAGAAATTTTGTGGCATGAT
>CAYJJP010000568.1:0-1147 GCA_964370525.1 uncultured Desulfovibrionaceae bacterium
TATAATAATCTTTGTACCAAGTTACAAAACGTTCTATGCCTTGCTCAAGAGGAGTTGACGGAGCAAAACCCGTAAGCTCACTTAAATTATCCACGCTGGCGTGAGTGGAAACCACATCGCCGGCTTGCATGGGGAGATAGTTTTTTATGGCACTTTTGCCAAGCTTTTTCTCGAGGATTTCGATGAATTCTCCCAAGGCCACCGTATTATTGTTGCCAATATTATAAATACTCCACGGCGCAGAACTATAATCGGGCGCCGGGAGTTGCGGATTAAATTCAGCATGTTTGCCTATGCCTCGTTGCGGCGCAAGCGGAACAAGGCGCACAATACTTTCCACAATATCATCTATATAGGTAAAATCACGCTGCATCTGACCATTATTAAACACATTAATCGGACTATTATTCATAATTGCGGTGGCAAAAAGATGTAAAGCCATATCCGGCCTGTTCCACGGCCCATATACCGTGAAAAAGCGTAACCCCGTGCAAGGTAAATCATAAAGATGACTGTAAGAATGCGCCATAAGTTCGTTGCTTTTTTTGGAAGCGGCGTACAAACTCACAGGATGATTAACCGCATCCGATTCGCAATAAGGACGCTTGGCATTTAGGCCATACACTGACGATGAAGATGCAAAAATAAGATGTTTTACATTATTATGGCGACAACCTTCAAGAATATTTCCAAAACCCACAAGGTTTGATTGTATGTAAGAACGTGGATTTTCAATACTATAACGCACTCCGGCTTGAGCAGCCAAGTGTACCACATGCGTAAACTTTTCTGTGGCAAACAATGTATCCATGAAGCTATCGTCGGCTAAATCCCCCAAGGCAAAGCGAAAATCACCAAGAGTCTCAAGCTGTGTAAGGCGTGCTTTTTTGAGGTTTACATCATAATAATCATTAAGATTATCTAAACCCACTACGCTATGTCCCGCATCTATAAGGCGTAGCACAAGGGGGTGTCCAATAAATCCGGCGGCTCCGGTAACAAGTATGTGCATGTTCGTTTTCATGCATCAGTTCTAGCAAAAGCTTTGCCCAAGGTAAACACCAATTATGCATCGAAATTCGATTATGACGCTCTTAAATACTTTTCTTTTACAGCTAGGCATGTTACGGACTTTTTTCAGATAACA
>CAYJJP010000569.1:0-1147 GCA_964370525.1 uncultured Desulfovibrionaceae bacterium
ACGAGCGATTTTTGCTTTTTTACCTTAACCTCAATGCCATCGGGTACTTTTCCCAAGAGTAATGGGTATTTAGGGTCATGCCTTTGCATGTTTTTGCGAATACTTTCTTGACTGTAGGAGGCATAGCAATATTGGCAGCCGTGGGTGCAGCTATTATACATGCCAATATCAACGCTACTCACACAACCACAAGCGGCGCGTTGATAGGTATCTTTTGAGGCTATGAGTGATATGCCGGAAATTTTGCTCAGCAATGCAGCATCAATGCAGCGAGAATGTGCGATACCATATTTTTGTAAATCTATGTCTTCGGCGCAACTTTCCACTGTAAATCCAAATTCTTTGGCACTACAGGCTAAGCCTTCGGCAAGGATATTTTTATCTTCAATGCTCATGCTTTGAAATCCAAGCTTTTTCCAAGCAGTCGCTATTTTATCATAATAACAAACGAAACTTATGACCACACGCTGCGCTGCGCCTTGCAGTTCCTTAGCCAAGGCGGCAAAATAGTTTAAATGATAGTCTATGGTGTATTTTTCATTTAAAATAATGGGATCATAGCGCCAAACAAGCTGCTGCGAGCTGGTGCGGCGTGATAATTCTAAAAAAGTATGCACCAATTCCTTTTTGCGTGGAAGGTGGGCTTCCATGTCCTGCCCATAGGACGTGAGTGTAAACTGAAAATAAAAGGGGAAATGTGCTATTTCACTTATGTTTTCAAGCATGGGGCGAGGATTTTTCGTCCAAAAAACTATGCCGTCCAAGACATCACGCTGTAAGCTCACCTTACTGATTTGTTTTGCATTCATGGGATTTTGTGTATAACAAAAACCTTCACGCATGCGATTAAAAAACCATGGCGCATAAAAGGCCGGAATATCCGTTTTGCGACTTACGCTTAATATCATGCTGTACTTCCTTATAAAAAGTGTAAAACAACTTGTGCCGATGACAAATGTACACAGGCAGTGGCGCCAATGGCAAGCACTTTGCGCAAATGCTTGTAGTGTTTGAAAGATTGTAAAAACAAACGAGTAAAATTTAACATGGTTGCTGTTTTAATATCATTCAAGATGATGCTGGGAAAATGCCCTGCTTTTTGCATTTTTCTTTGCAATATATCCAACAGAGTACGTACACTTGATAA
>CAYJJP010000570.1:0-1142 GCA_964370525.1 uncultured Desulfovibrionaceae bacterium
TTAGCGCTTTCTCGTACTGTTCAAAGGTAAGCTTGCCGCTTTTGTATGCATCCTCTATGACTAATTTTTTTGCCGCCTCAGCTTCCCTTACCATCTCAACGTCAGATAAATAAAGCTCCTGCAACTCCTTAAGCTCGGCTGCTTTTTTCTTTTTTGTGTCCTCTAGCCCAGTCGATTCTGGCATATCTAGCTCGCCTGTTGCGCCAGACGAAGATCCCCTACTTGCAGCATCTTTAACTTTTTGCAAGTTGATCTCAGCTTTCGCTAGCTCCTGCCTAGCTTCTTTTGCTCTCTTGAGTGCCGCTTCTTCGTTTGCGCTCCAAAATAAACGAGGCTTACTTTGTATTTCGTTTAACTTTTCGTTTGCTGCTGCCAACTCTTGAGCAGCCTTATTTACTCTGCTTGATGCCCCTTCAATAGTTTGATCGTCAAAAGATGCAAAAAATTTAGCAGTCGCTTCGTAAATTTCACCGAATTTTTCAGCAACAGGCGCAAGCGCTTTGGTTGCTAGTGACATAAAAGACTTTGTTAATAACGCTGTTTGCTCATCATACTGCCTGTATGTTTCTAGATCCTTATCAGTTATCGGGCTAGATATTTTTGCAAGCTCATATGCCAACCTCTTGGCTTCTTCTCCGTTATCAGTGAACAAAGGTAATGCTTTATCGAGATTTGAACCCATGCTGTCAAGCACTTGGTTAAGTTGCTCCGTTGTTACGCCTGCATCTTCGAGGTCATTAGTCATTCGCTGAATGATTTGTTTTCCGCTTAACCCTGCCATTTCAACAGCAAAGGCTCTCGCTTCTTCTGCGCTAAGACCCATCGCGTCGGCAAAATCTTGAACAGCACCAGTGCCAGCACTAAGAAACTCGCCTACATATCTCCTAGCATCTTGATATGCATCAGATAATTCTTGCACGCTCAATCCGTAGCGCTCAGCAGCAAACCCCATCTGATCGTATTCAATTGCTGTTAGTCCTGCGCTTCGTGCATTGTTATCAGCTAGCACGACAGCATTTGATAGCGCATTAGTAAGAGCCGCAACGCCAGCAACAGCAGTCACAGCAGCAGCGCCCACGCCTAGCAGTCCACTTGCTACAGGTGATAATTTAGCGTTAAATCTCCCTAGCTCTATGCTATTG
>CAYJJP010000571.1:0-1141 GCA_964370525.1 uncultured Desulfovibrionaceae bacterium
GCAAGGGTGCCGGCTCCCACAGTGCCCGATAGGTTAGTGCCGTTTTCTAAGTCGTTTAAAGTGAGACCAGAAACGTCGACAGTAACGCCGTCGAGCTTTAACGTACCACCGACAATAAGTCCCGTCGTCTCTTCAATCAGTTTTTTATACTCGTCATATTCTATGCTACCCGTCAAGCCCGTAAGCTCAAGGGTGCCGCTATTGGTGAGTTGTTTTTGGACATTGCCCCCTAAAACATCACTCACGGCATTGTCAGCATCAGCAAATGTCGCAAAATCCTCCGCCTTGGCCTTGATGGTAGTGCCTGCCGCTGTGCTGAAGTTTGCAGCATTATCTACTATTAATGTTCCACCACTCACATCCAAGAGGCCGTTGACCACTTTAAGTGTTTTACCGGCGCCAATGGTCATGGTCTTGTCTGCGCCAAGAGTCACGGTGCCCGCTATATAGTCATTGCCGATGCTGAGCGTGCCTGTGCTGTTGTAGCCCGCGCTAAAGGCCACCGCATTTATGGCTGTGGTGCTGCCTGTAGCGGTATACTCATTGGTAAATGAAGTACCGTCGGCGATGATCGTGCCACTATTCGTTACGGTACCAAGGGCGGTGCTGCCTTTGAACGTGGCAGTGACGCCGTTACCTATGGTGGTTGTGCCTGTTGTTGTGAGGCCATCTATGGTGCTTGTGCCCTTAATGGTGAGTGTGGCAGCACCTATGTTGCCTTTATATTCTTTGTCATGCGTCACAGTACCAAATTGCAATGTGGCATTCTCCACCGTCACCGCGTTGGCATTTGCAATGACATTGTTGAGAGCAAAGATATTGCTATCCGCGCTTTCCCCTGTGATGACAATATCGTAAGCATATTTCCCATCAATGCCGTCATTCATGACAAAACCGCCTGTGTCCGCCATGTTAAATGTCAAATCCAAATTGCTCCCGTTCACATAGATGGCATTGGATGTTTTACTGACGTCGACGCCCATCATATTGCCGCTAAACACATTTATACCGGAATCAGACAGGAATTGAAGGTTTTTATTTGTCCAAATGGCACCCCCAACACCCGTGGCTTTGTTGTTCAAAAAACTGCCGTTTATGGTGCCTATGGTGCCGATGTTCCAAATAGCCCCGCCGTTGCTGT
>CAYJJP010000572.1:0-1132 GCA_964370525.1 uncultured Desulfovibrionaceae bacterium
AACATGTCACGATGACATTCACTTAGTTTGAGAAAAATGGTGATGATGCATCCGGGAAACCGGGGGATGTACAGCTAATGCAGGTAGCATTGGCAACACACCAGTTAACACCGTTCCACATACGTTTGTATGAGTCACAATAGGCATCAGGTCCTTTACATCCTAAATCATAGCGACAGCCACTCTTGTCGGTGATAACCTTACTCATTTTACCTTCATCAAACTGCTCTACAAATGGACAATTTTCGTGAACATTGTTTCCATAATAAGGCACTGGGCGACCATCACTGTCAAGGGCTTTAACAACTTCGCCAAGGCCTTTTTCAAGACCGTGCTCACCAACAAGCTTAAGTGCGAGCGCAACTGTGCCTACAATCCAATCAGGTTGGGGAGGACAGCCGGAAATATTTACTACCGGAGTAGCAATTTTATTTTCCTTCAAAAAGGCGCTAACGCCCATGGCCTTGGTAAGAGAACCCTTAGCAGCAGGAATGCCACCATAAGAAGCGCATGTGCCAATTGCCAAAACAGCAGCGGCATCTTTTGCCAATTCTTTTGTAAGGTCAGTCATCAAGATTTCATGGTGTTTACCGTCTTCATGTGTTTCACCAACAACACAGAACTTGCCATCGGCTGCCACAGGGATTGCACCCTCAACCACAACAAAGTACTGGCCTTTTTTGGCCTTAGCTATGCTGCGCATGTGGTTAATGGATTGTTCGCCTTCAGATGCCATGACGGTTGGGTGAAATTCAAGGCTAATCACCTTCAAAAGCACATCGGCAATTGTTGGGTTTGCTGTGTCAAGCAGCGTTACGGAACAGCCTGTACAGCCTTGGCCTTGAATCCAAATGACATCCGGGCGGTTGTCACCGGCTTCGGCAGCAAGGACCTCTTTCACTGCGGGGTGGAACATTTGGGCTATACCAAATCCAGCCACAGAGCTTGTGCAGATTTTTACAAAATCACGCCTGTTGAGACTCATGTTTTGCCTCCTTAGAGTATGCGGCGTTAATTAATACGGGTAAAGGACAAAGTCCTTAACCAAACCAAAAAGACTATCTTTGAAAAGACACTATATAAAATGGACTTTTGTGTCAATAAACTTTAATAAATAATACTTGGGAAAGTT
>CAYJJP010000573.1:0-1127 GCA_964370525.1 uncultured Desulfovibrionaceae bacterium
TTTGTACATCTTATACTTGAAGTTTAGACTGAATTATTTGTCTTTCTTTTTATGATAATTCTTAAATATTTTTCCTTTCCTTGAATAAGAGGACGACCGTGGGGCGTATTTTTTAAACGTATGCCCCTATTTTCTTCGCCGGTATTCATTATCCCCAGAATTTCAAATTGCTTTGGGCTGTATTTATCCATAAAAGTAATGGGAACACCCATATAGCCCAAATAATCAAGCGGAATTTCCTTGGTTTTATCTATATTAATGGCGTTGTAATTGTCATAAAATGGATATTTTTTAGGATTGTATTGCTCACAAAGCTTCAACTCACTGTGCCGTGAGGCATAGTCAATATTTGTAAACCAACGCACGCCCTTGATGCGTATAAACTTAGTTCCATTTTCATCAATTCGTGACGTTGCCGCTTGTATGGGATAATCATCGGGGATGGAAAACTCTCTGTCGCCGCCATGAATACTGCCCCCAAGCCACATAAGATTATTTTTGAAAAGCTTGAAAATTTCTTTATAAGTGATGGCGTTTTGATTGCCAAGTACAATAAATTTCTTCTCATAGGCCATGAGCTGAGCAATATATTCTCTAAATAAAGAAAATGGCGGATTAGTCACCACAACATCGGATTTTTTCAAGAGTTGAACACATTCTTGAGAGCGAAAATCTCCGTTACCGGCTAGCACTTGTAGGGAATTTTCTTTATTTTGCATAAGCTTGTAAACAACTGTAGCCCATGGCTCACAATGTTGGATACTATTGTTTACCTTATTGATTTCAATACGATAAGGAATGTTTTCTTCTATAATATTGCCAGATATTGTATCCACTTGCAATACACTCTCTTGCATTTTGTCGTCAGGAATATAAAAACTTGCCGTGAGGCTTTTTAATTTTAATTCATTAAAATGTATTATAAAATATTTAAAAAAATTACTTTTGAAAGGATTATCGCAATTACAATACACGCTTTTTCCTTGAAAAAAGCTTTGATAATAGAGCATCTCCCTTTCTATATCTATAAACTGCGTATAGAATTCATCTTTTTTATTTTTGGAGGCAAGGCGCAAATCTCTATTGGAATTTTTCTTCATTGTATTTGCCCTGTAAAAATTTAATTA
>CAYJJP010000574.1:0-1116 GCA_964370525.1 uncultured Desulfovibrionaceae bacterium
AAATTTTTGCCAAAACCTTTTATTGCCGTAGATTCTTTTGAGAGTGGAGTCGGCGTAGTTTATACAAAAACTCTCAATAGAATTTCAGCCTTGGTTTTGGGGCTGAGCACTCTTATTCTCACGCTTATAATCCTTGGTTTTGATATTTTTAGCGGGGATTATAATCTGATTATTCCCTTGGGCGTATTTTGTCTCCTATCCATATTGTCTTTGTTTTGGCTTGTGGATAAGGATCGTAATCCATCAACTTCACTCATGATTTTAGGTGGAAGCGTCACATTACTTTTTTGTTATCTCCTTGTAGGCAATGGCCCTGCCGATGGCAGCTCCATGCTTTGGATAGCGATTTTTCCCATAGTCATGGTGCTCACCTTGGGTCTGCGCTTTGGAGCGCTTGTTTTTGCGCTTATTTACACATTTATGTTGATCCTTTTTACAACCTCTCTTGGCTCGCTGGTGCGTGTGCCCATCTCTGAGGCCATGCAAACAAAGCTCTTAATTGTTTGCCTTGGTGGATTTTGTTTTACATGGTGCTTTGAATTTGCCCGCCATAAAACTAATCTTGCTTTGCTTGTAGCCGCTTATAAAATTGAACAAAATTCATTTACCGACCCTTTAACGGGGCTTGGCAACAGAAGAGATTTTGATCGTAGTCTTGTGTGGACTATGGCACGCATAAAGCGCACCGCCCTCCCCTTCACCTTGGCAATACTTGATATTGATCACTTCAAAAAAGTTAATGATACTTACGGTCATGCTGTTGGCGATGAAGTTTTAAAATTTCTTGCGCGCGAGGTGAAAGGCCAAATTCGCACTGCCGACCGGATTTTTCGATGGGGAGGCGAAGAATTTGCCATCATTATGCCTGCCACAGATATGGAACAAGCTGTAATCGGTGCGGAACGTGTGCGCAGTCATATAGAGAAAAGCTCAATTATTCTAGATGACATTGAGATTTCAATTACCATTAGCATTGGTTTATATTCCGGTATGGAAAGCGAAGATCGCGCTCTTCCTTTGCGCATTGCAGATGCTTGTCTGTATGAGGCAAAAGAAACCGGCAGAAATAAGGTTGTGAGCAGGGTTGAACCGGAAGAAGTGAAGGACTAAAATACT
>CAYJJP010000575.1:0-1112 GCA_964370525.1 uncultured Desulfovibrionaceae bacterium
AAAAATGAGCCGCAATTCACTTGCGGCGGGCGCGAAGCGACATTTGGAGTGGGCATGCCTTTCTGAAAAATGCATTTTTCAGCATCGACTACATAAAAGTTTAAAAGTGACGCCATTATGAAAAAATCACAGCGTTATCTAGCCATAAGTATTCGTGTCATCCGTAAATTGCTTTGGATGTTGCTTATTCTTTGGGGAATAACCATTATTAGTTTTGTGGTTATCCACTTAGCGCCGGGTTCGCCTTCGGATCTTGAAACTACACTTAATCCTCAAGTGGGTGATGCTGCACGTCAGCGCCTTGAGGCTCTCTACGGGCTGGATAAGCCCCTCCATGAGCAGTATGCAAATTGGCTGTGGCGACTTGTGCAGCTTGATTTTGGCAATTCCATGTCTTCGGATGCTCGTCCTGTGCTGGATAAGATTATGGAGCGTTTGCCGCTCACGGTGGGTATGAATGTGGTATCGCTTATCCTCACGCTTTTATTGGCAGTTCCGCTGGGAGTCATTTCTGCATGGAAGCAGGATTCGTGGTTTGATAAGGGTACGACTATTTTTGTTTTTTTGACTTATGCCATGCCAAGCTTTTGGCTTGCGCTTTTGCTCATGCTTTTTTTTGGCATAGAAAATAATTGGTTACCCATATCGGGTGTGATGTCGCTCGATTATGCTCACATGAGCTTTTTCGGAAAAATATGGGACATAGTTTCACATCTCATCCTTCCCATAAGTATTTATACTTTAGGCAGTATTGCCGCCATGTCTCGCTTTATGCGTTCGTCCATGCTTGAAGTTATGCGCCAAGATTATATTTTAACGGCGCAGGCCAAGGGGTTGCCCATGCGCCGAGTTATTTTCCATCATGCCTTGCGCAATGCTCTTTTGCCGGTTATTACTTTGCTTGGGCTTTCTGTGCCGGGGCTTATTGGCGGATCGGTGATTATTGAGTCGATTTTTGCCCTACCAGGACTTGGACAGCTTTTTTACTCAGCTGTTATGGCAAGAGATTATACCTTAATTATGGGTAATTTAGTGATTGGCGCCATGCTTACTTTGCTTGGAAATGTACTGGCGGATATTGGGTATGGGCTTGCAGATCCACGCATACGCAC
>CAYJJP010000576.1:0-1103 GCA_964370525.1 uncultured Desulfovibrionaceae bacterium
GCGGTTTCGGTGTACAAAAGTTCATCTTCAAGATTGGCTGGATCTGGATAGCCTTCAAAAGGTTTGATAGAACCTTCAGGAGTTGTACGAATGGGGAATTTGAAACGCTTAACGTTACCGTTACGGAACTTTACTGTCCACATGATGGAGTCAGCAGAGCGCATGGGGATACAAGTACCGCCCATAGGAGCAAAGTCAGCATAAGGGCGAGCAGTGATTGCGCCCTGAGGACAGATTTTTACGCAAGAATAACATTCCCAGCAAGCTTCGGGTTCTTGGTTGTAGGCTTTCATTTCTTCTGGGTCAAGAATCATGAGATCGTTAGGGCAAATATACATGCAGGCAGTCTTTTCGCCACCCTTGCAACCGTCACATTTTGACGGATCGACGAACGTTGGCATATGCATCCTCCGGAAATTTAATGTTAGCAAAATTCCATCTTACCTTGGGGGAGCCGCTCCCACCCGATGGATCCTAAAAAGGTCGAAAAACTTTTATTCGGCCTTTTATGAGCTCCATCAGACATTTGTAGCAGTGTATATCTTTCTGTTCTGTGCCTTGCAAAAAATGTATTTTTTTCTGCGGCTTTTTCTCTCACTTTTTTTGAAAGCTCACACCTTACGATTTGACTTTAAGTAAGTGTGTGGTGCTTGTCAAGTGTTTTGTAACTTTTTTCACAAGAAGCTATTTTTATCAAGTCGTCTACTTTAGCTAAGGCCATTGTCATTCAGCATAGCGAACGTAATGTCTAGGCTGCTAGTCGGTCTTAACATCATAATGTGTCATTAGTTATTAAAAAAATAACCTGTTTGATTCTTTGTAGAGGCATTTTAACAAAAAGCTTTTGCGTTGTACAGTAAATAAACTCTTTTTTACTGAAAAAAAATTGCAGTGCCGGATTTTTAAAATAATATCATTTTAATTCAGGCTGATATAGTAAAGTCAAGTAAATTGTGAAAAAAGGTGCAATGAGGATTTGGAAATATATTTGATTTGATAAAAGTGCATGAAATTATGAAGTTTATTGTTTATGTAAAGTTGTTGACTTTGCGAATGTTTTTTTTGTATTTTGCCTTGTTCGCTCTTGTCTTATCACTATGTGA
>CAYJJP010000577.1:0-1070 GCA_964370525.1 uncultured Desulfovibrionaceae bacterium
CCAAAGGCCTTTATACGAGGGTGAAATAATGCGCAATGTTAAATTATTACCAATTTTTATCACATTATTATTTATGCTCTCGGCTTGCGCAGGCAAAGAAGACGTTTTACCTTCGCCCGTACCGACATCTGTATCAAAACAAGAAGAAACGCCAAAGCAAGAAAAAAAGGCAAAAAAAACTGAAAAAGAACAGACGTTAAGCGTTCATGAAGTGGGCTATGTCGAAGATAGCACATATCATTATCTTACTGTAACTCAAGACAAAAATATGTCCGTAAGAGCTAACGGTAATGACCCCAAAGCCTTAGCCGCATTGCTTGAAATGCGAGGCACAAAATCCGACAAAAAAGAAAGTGCCGTCATGCATATGCGTCCGTCTGCCATCCGGGAAGCAGCGCAACTGGTGACTTTCCAAACGTCCATGGCGCAGAGATATAAGGAACTTTTGCTTGCCACGGAAAAGCACAGTGCCGTCATGGACACTGCCTTTAATTTTGCCCTTTGCGTGTTAATCCGCTCAAAAAGTGCCAGATACAAGGAAGTTAAAACATTCAGGGCGCGCCGTGTATACAAACATACATGAGCGGTCTGAATGTTTTAACTGACGCCGTAGATGGTGCTTTTTCAGCGGATTAACATGACGCACGGCGATTCACTTATCATGCCGCCGGTTTTGACCAAGGCTGAAGCGTCTACGCGTATTGGCAGATTTAGGAATACACACCAGCGATGGTGGCAAAAAATTGCACATTGGGCAAAAAGTTTACAGGATTACAGCACCTTCTCGTTTCATTACCCAACAAAAGGCGGTGAGGAAATGAGTAGCCTGCCTCTTTATCCAAACGAACCACGCATCAGTTGGGATTCCGAGGACATCAATGCTTTGCTTTTATGGGGAACATGACCACTAAGATAGGCGAATGTCAGAGCTTTGCTTGCGCTCTGCAAGCAAAGGCCCCGCTCTCGTGGTCACGTTTGCACGGTACTTTAGCATTGGCAATGCGTAACTCAAGGTCTAATCAGCGCCGATGAACTGTGCTTATTTTAATTTATTTTAAGCACTTGAAAAA
>CAYJJP010000578.1:0-1065 GCA_964370525.1 uncultured Desulfovibrionaceae bacterium
CCCCGCCGGCATTTTCTGTGCTATTGCTTATGAAGTCGCCGGTGATGGTCGTGATAGTGGCGTTTTTGTGGTTATAAATAGCCCCGCCGCCGGAGTTTGCGTTATTGCCGATGAAGTCGCCGGTGATGGTCGTGATGGTGCTGTTGTTATAAATAGCCCCACCGACGCTGCCTATATCTGTGGCGCTATTACCGATGAAGTCGCCGGTGATGGTCGTGATGGTGCCGTTGTTGTTATAAATAGCGCCGCCGTAAATGTTGACATTATTGCCGATGAAGTCGCCGGTGATGGTGATATCTTGTGCGGTATTGGATATGGCGCCGCCGGAGCCGTTATATGGGTCAAGAAGGAAAAAGTTCCTGTCTATTGTAGCGTCGTTCATCGTAGAATCCACACGTCCTTCCTGTGATTGAGCGAGGGCATTTGTTCCGGTTTCATCGTATACAGAAAATTCTTCACCATCCACCTCAAAATTCGCCGCGCCGCCATCATCCATTTTGATTTGCCAATCACTCGAAGCGTCAACGCCATCTATGACCGCATCAGTGCGTGGGATAATGCCGGCGATGGTATTGGACGTGTCGCCGGTGGGAGTTTTCAACAACACGCCATAGGTGATGCCATTAAGGGTGAAGGTGGTGTAGTAATTTCCTTTATCCGCTTCCTGAACGTTTGCTGTGACTGTATAGGCGGAGGATATGTCGAGATCATCTACAAATTTCTCCCACGCAGCCTTATCGGCAAATCCGTCAGGCACGGTTGTATATGCCTTGAGGGTTTTTCTGACATATTCTTGGGTATCGCTTTCACTCAAAGTCGGTTCAAAGGTGGTGGCCAGCGCATCTTGTACGCCAAAGGGTACAGAGAGGGGCGCAAGGGTGCAAGCCGCTATGATAGCCAGCGAACCGAAGGTATTTAAGAGATGACACTTTTTTAATACGGCATTGTAACGATTGATAAGATTTCCTATGGCGTTTTTACTGAGATTCATGGGGACTCCCTAGCTAAAAATGTTATAGTATTGAAATTATTAGTATGAATTCATAGATAATTGTGAATAATATG
>CAYJJP010000579.1:0-1063 GCA_964370525.1 uncultured Desulfovibrionaceae bacterium
TAGGCGTTTTCCTTCCCCCAGAAAAAGCTGACTAAAGGCAATAGCCACATATTTTTATATTTATAATCACAAAATATTGCAAGGAGGCTCTGCCTCGGTGAGCATAAAGTATTTGCGTTTTCCATATAATAGCTTTATAGTAAGAATGGTTTTATTTTTTTGAATGTAATCAATTAGTGAGGTGAAAATGATGTTCAAACAATTTTTAGTATTGTGTTTGTTTTTGGGATCGCTTTTCTGTGTTGCCATACAAGATGCAGATGCGGCGCGACGTTTTGGTGGCGGAAAATCTTTTGGTAATAAACAAAGTGTGAATCGCTCTTCGACAACTACTACCAAACAATCGGGTGTGACGCAAAATTCGGCAACCCAGCAAAAAAAAGGTGGCTTTTTGGGCGGTGCAGGTGGCATGATTGGCGGCTTGCTCGCTGGTACTTTGTTGGGATCGTTGCTCTTTGGCGGTGATTTTGGCGGCAGTGGTTTTATGGATATTTTAATGCTGGGGCTTTTAGCCTTTTTGGCCTTTAAGCTTTATAGCATGTTTAAGAAGCGTAAGCCCATGGAAAACCCAGCCGGAGCAGCCTATGGGGGATATGCAGGGAATAACGCTAATTTCCAAGGACAAAATCCTCAAAATATGCAGTTTAAGTCAGTGGATAATTATCAGCAAAATACACAAAGTTCACACAATCAAGGTTGGAGTGGGCTTGCCGGCGGTAGTGCGCAATCTGCGCCGGAAATACCGGCAAACTTTGATGTGCAAAACTTCCTTGAGGGTGCTAAAATGGCCTTTACTCGTATGCAGAACTCTTGGGATAAACGTGATATCGACGATATTGCTCTTTTCACAACACCGGCAGTGCTGGCAGTTATACAAGCTCAATTGGCAGAAGATGACAGCGTAGGTTCGCACGAAGTATTGCTTAATAATGCACAGCTTTTGCGTGTTTCTTCTGAAAGTGGTAACGAGATGGCCACGGTTTATTTTGATGTGGTGATGCGCGAGGCAAGTGAAGCTCAAACCATGCAAGTGCGTGAATTGTGGCATTTTACTCGTCCATTG
>CAYJJP010000580.1:0-1062 GCA_964370525.1 uncultured Desulfovibrionaceae bacterium
ATTTCTCCTGATTTTAATGAATGCGATTATGCAGTGGGATTTGATTATATTTCATTTGATAATAGGTATATGCGATTAGACAGAGCTGTTAGGTATAATGTTGAAGAAAAAATGAACTTACCGGAGAGTATGGCGAAGCGAAAATTTTGTAATTTTGTGTATTTTAATACTGAATCAGGACATGGAACACAGCACCGCCAAGACTTTTGTCTAGAGCTTATGCGCTACAAGCATGTGGATTGTCCGGGAAAAGCCTTGAACAATATGCAAAATGCCATCGAACCACGTTTTGGAAATTGGGCAGAGGGTAAATTGCAATTTATTAAAGACTATAAATTCAGCATTGCTTTTGAAAATTGCTCAAAAATAGGATATGTTACCGAAAAAATGCTGCAGCCCTTATCTGTTCACTCCATTCCTGTTTATTGGGGGGATCCAGAGGTTACACGAGAGTTTAATCCCAAGGCCTTTGTTAACTGCCATGACTTTGAAAGCTTTACGCAAGTTGTCGAATATATAAAGTATCTTGATAATGATGATCAAGCGTACATGTCCATGCTGCGAGAACCCCCCATGCAGGCGAACTATGTCTATGCTCCGAATGCTTTGCAAAATTTCTTACATGCCATAGTTGAGCGTGGTAATATTCCTTTTGCAAAAGACCCTCGAAATAATTGGGATACAAAGAAAGAAATCATTAAGAAGTTGCTGGAAGAATCTTGTTTTTTCCATTCAAATGCCGGCAATGGAGCAAAGGTCGAAGAATATAGTGGCTTGGCGCTATGCCTTGATTCAAAGTTAAAATGGCCTCTTAAGAGCCTTTCTGCTCAGTATAGGGCGCATACCAATACGGCGCATCTTTTGCCGCATTGGTATCAAGAAAAGCTTTTGCACAATATGACGCTTGGCAAAATGCTTGCAGAAGCCTTATTTAAAGCAGGCGATTTTGAGCGCTGTGAGCACATATTGCGTAAAGTCTTAGAAAATTTCCCTAAATCTACTTGGCCTCAAGAAATGCTTGAGGCAGTAGTAAAAGCTCAAGGCAAGGCAGAGTAGATTTTA
>CAYJJP010000581.1:0-1054 GCA_964370525.1 uncultured Desulfovibrionaceae bacterium
GCTGCTGCCTGCTGCGCCTGCTCGTAGCTAGTGCCAGTAACAGCCTGCTGATCAAGTATTTCTTCTTGCAGCTCATCGTCTGTTAATGCTGTAAATCCTCTATCCCTTAGCGCCTGCCAGTAAGCTGATTGCGGCAATAGCCCACCGATAACGCTTTGCATTAATATTTGCAACTCCTGCGCTGTGATGTCGTCAGTTAAAAACTTTAAATTTAGCGTGATTGATTGTTCTTTTGCAATGCCAAGAATCATAGCCAAGGTATTGGCAACATCAGTTAACATCTCACTAGCATTCAAAGACACCTGTTTAAGCGTGCTCGTTGCTGCACCAAACTCTATTTTTTTAGCTCCTAGAGTTTGTGTAGATGATTGGTTTTTAACAAGCATAGCGCCAAGCATAACCATTCTAGCCTCCACCCTTACCATCTCATCAGGTAGCGCATTTGTTGCAGCAAGCTGAAGAATCTCGGCTCGGTCATTTGCACCGAAAACATTGCGACCATCAGCACCAACATCTAGACCAAATGGATTCATTCTGTTGAATTGCTGTGAGTCCTCAATGAATAAATTTAGTATGCCGTTTCCGTGATAGTGTAAGTTTTGATTCCAGTCTGCTGATAAGCCGTAGTGTTTTAGATTGATTTCAGCCAAATCATAAAGAGGCGGTTTCGATATCTTATCGCCATTTCTCTCACTGCCTGCGATGAAAAAAGGAATAAAATCAAGTGGCGATCCATTCATTAGCGGAACACCATCACCACTTATAAGTCCGTCTATTTCGTCCCACAACTGCACAGCATAGTGACCATTATCATCAATAAATAGCCGTCTAATTCTTCGCCTATCTTCCCACTCAAATTCATTGACTTTCACCTCGGCACATTCCCTTAGTCTTACCTCGATTAACTCATTATCAACAGATTTAACAAAAATGATATCTTTATGCGAGTATTCTAACAAAGTTGGCATGCTGTTTAATGTTTCTTTTATTGTGCCGCCAGCTTTATTTGGTAGCACAATTAAAATTCCTGCCCTGCCAAATGATAACAGCTCAT
>CAYJJP010000582.1:0-1048 GCA_964370525.1 uncultured Desulfovibrionaceae bacterium
AAATGCGAGAACTATTTGGTATTAGCAGAAATCGTGAAGTATATGCTGAACGATTAGGAAAAAAATACTATTGGATTTTGCTTCACAGGCTTATTGGAATACTGTCTGATAATGTTAAGCCAATGATAGGATATTTTGATGAGACAGTGCCTGATGAACGTTTCTTATGGTCACTTGAAGCACGTAAATCAGATATAACCGATGTGCGTGATATAGTTCAAAAAGCAGATTATCCAATTGAGTTGTTGGAAAAATTCAGTAAAATTATCCAATTGGATTCTGACAACCGCAAAAAGTGGATTGAAGGGATTCGAGATATTTTTCCACAAGAATATTGCATAAGCAAAACTCAGCAACTAGATGAAGAGTGGGTATTACTTGAATTAAGCGTAACAAAATCTTACAAGGATAAAAACTACAAGCCATGTGACCCATATTTTTTGACAATGTTCTCATGGAAAAGCATTTTTATTAGCAATAACATAGAATTCGATATACTTTATACGAACCGTGATATTTTTGATAGTAATGCTAGAAGCTCGTACAAAGGGTATTTAGCAGAGTATCCAAATAGCCCTGTATACATTCAATTATTGAACGATGACTATTTTACATGCAATCTAGATGGCATAGATTTTTGTTCTGTAGGCTTAGAACGTGGAGCAAACTGGCAGTACGACTACTCTTTTTTAGGAAAAGAACGTCAAGAAAGACTAAATGCTCCATGCAAAGATTTGATAAACAGAATGAACTTACATTGGGACAAACAATCAGGTTGGGTTAACAATAAGTCCGAATTATGTATTGTTCACATGCAGGAAGACGAAAATTCTGCATATCCATTATCGGGATTGTTTATTAAGAGGAAAGTATTAAATAACTACCTTGAAACCACAAAGAAAAGGTTAATATACAGAGTTTTTAGAGAACGAAGCTATATCGGACATAACAACGATGAGCGTTTTCAAATAGAAATATGGACTTGGCTTAAATATAATAGTGTAAAAAAAACTACGCAATTGCATACTAAAGAAGATGTTTTTGGTGA
>CAYJJP010000583.1:0-1043 GCA_964370525.1 uncultured Desulfovibrionaceae bacterium
TGCTGTTTTTGCAAAAATGTACGGAGTTCAAGGTGTTGAACATATGAATAATATACAAGAATTTTTTGCTAAGTCATGTTATGAACCGGCGCAAGCTATTGCCTGTGCGCTGCAAAAATACACAGTGTTTGGTCTTGCCGCCCATGCAAATCCGGATGCTGATGCCATAGGTTCCATGCTGGCTTTGGCGCATGGGCTTCAAAGTATGGGGAAAACAGTGTATCTTTGTAATGCATCCCCTATTCCTGATTATTTAGCGTGGATGCCCTATACCGGTGCACTTTCAACGTCGTTCCCTGAAGATGTAGTTCAGCCGGAGGTGGTGGTAGTGCTTGATTGCGGAGATGCGGCACGCCTTGGTGACATTGAAGAATATATTTTAAGTTATCCCACTATAAATATAGACCATCATTTAAATAATCCTCAATTTGGGAGCATTGCCAATTGGTCAGACCCAAGCATGGCAGCCACCGGACAAATGGTTGCAGCTGTGCTTCACTGTATGGGGGTTGCGTTGACAGGGCAGGTGGCAGAATGCATTTATACGGCCATAAGTTCTGATACGGGAAATTTAACGTATGATAACACCACTGAAGATGTTTTTTTGATTTGTGCTCATCTTATGCGGCTTGGCTTAAAGCTGAATACTGTGCGCCAAGAGTTAGATAAAACGTGGCATGTGGCGCGTATGCATCTTTGGGGGAGGCTTATGAAAAATGTAAGCCTTGAGCGCAAAGGTACCGTGGCGTTAGTGGATGTTTCCTTGCAGGATTTTGAAAAAACGCATACATGCCCAGAAGACTTGGAAGGTTTTGTGGAGCAGCTACGCCGCTTGCGTGGGGTGTGCATTGCAGGTGTTGTGCGTGAAAATGCAGAAAATTCGTGCAAAGTCAGTTTGCGTTCTTCCGGGAGTATTAATGTTCGAGAGATTTTAGCCGCTCTTGGCGGCGGCGGGCATCATAATGCAGCCGGCGCCATACTCAATTATTGTTTGCAGGAAAGCAAAAATTTAGTGCTCAAAGAAATTTCTTACTGGTTAGATA
>CAYJJP010000584.1:0-1037 GCA_964370525.1 uncultured Desulfovibrionaceae bacterium
GTTCGTCCTTTTGATTGTTTGCAAGTGGAGGTAACTTCCCATTGCGCCGCAAAATGTAGTTATTGTCCACATACCTTGCACGCCGAAACTTGGCAGGGTGCGCATATGCAATGTAATACTTTTGCCAATTTATGGCCTTTATTGCGCCAAAGCACAAGGATTCACTTGCAAGGCTGGGGCGAGCCTTTTTTACATCCACATTTTTTCCCCATGGTGGCTTTTGCTCGTAAATCCGGCTGCTTGGTGTCATCCACCACTTGTGCCACATCCTTGCAAGAAAAAATGGCTGTGCAAATTATGAAAAGTGGCATAGATATTTTAGCTTTTTCCTTGGCCGGTACGGATGCCAAAAGCAATGCTGTACGCCAAGGTGCTGACTTTACAAAGGTATGCAATGCAATTCAAACCATACAAGCCGTTCGAAAAGAGCGCATGGCTGTACATTTGGAGTTACATATAGCCTATATTCTTTTGGCCGATCGCCTCTCTGCCGTACTGAATTTACCGGAACTTATGCATCATTTAGGCATACATACAGCAGTTATCAGCACTCTTGATTATGTGCCTAGCCCGCATCTGTCAGCACTTGCCATAACGCCGCAAGATACGGAAAAATTAGCCGAAGCCAAGGAATATTTGCGTCAAGCAAAAATTAAGGCCGAGCAATTTGGAGTGCAATTGCACTGCACCCTGCCAACAGCCATAGGCGGCGGTATCTGCCGTGAAAATATCCAAAAAAGCTTATATATTAGCACTCAAGGACATATTTCGCCCTGTGTGTATTTACAAGTGCCTTCAAAGCAGGGTTTGTACACTGAAATATTTGGGAACGCAAATGAAGAATGTGCTCTGGATATTTGGCAACGTGAAAATTTTGTGCGCTTTCGCCAAAAGCATGCCGATGGTAGCCCCACCTCGCCTTTGTGCGTTCACTGTGTGAAACGGCATGAGCAAGAATGAAGATTTTTGAGGAGGAAAAGCTTTTAGGATACACTGATTTATTATTTTTTTGTGAGGGGGGAAGGGGAACTTTTGCC
>CAYJJP010000585.1:0-1016 GCA_964370525.1 uncultured Desulfovibrionaceae bacterium
ATCGAAAGCTTTATCACTGAAATGCCAAAGATTTATCCTGACTTTTTTCCTAGGTAAATTACCCTTACGTTTTAAAGTTGAAACAATGGACATCTCATAGTAGTATGCCTTGTTTCATTTGAATGTTGCGTAATTTTAAAAATCCACCATCAGAAAAATGTATAGGTATAATCATGCATGAAATGGCAATAGCTGAAAGTATTTTGCAAATTATCGAGCAAGAACTAGAGAAAAACAACTGTACAAAACTCAATGTAGTTCATGTGCGCTATGGCACCTTGTCGCAAATAGTGGGAGAAGCTTTGCAGTTCTGTTTTGAGGCTGTAATTAAAGATGGCCCCTACGAGGGCGCGCGCCTTGAGCTTGAGGAAGTAGACCTTGTGTTACGCTGCGGCTCTTGTGAACAAGAGTTTAGGCCAAGCTACGGCGAAGTTTTTGAACCCTGCACGCACTGCAACGCCAACCTTGGACATGAAGTTATCACAGGTAAGGAATTGTACATACAACATATTGAAGCGGAATAATAAGGATATACAATATTATGGAAATTAAAGTGGTACGCAATGTACTTGAAGCCAATGAAAAAATTGCCCAAGAGTTACGAGAGCTTTTTGCAAAACATCGTATACTTGTTCTCAATCTAATCAGTTCGCCGGGAGCAGGTAAAACGTCACTGCTTGAGCGCACACTCACAGATTTGCGAACAGACTTACGCATGGCTGTTATTGAGGGCGATTTGCAAACAGACAACGACGCACGTCGAGTGGCAGCAACCGGTGCCAAAGCAGTACAAATTAACACTGACGGAGGCTGTCATTTAAATGCAAATATGATTCAAGAAGCCCTAAAGTCTTTAGATTTAAATGAAATCGATATTTTATTTATTGAAAACGTGGGGAATTTAGTTTGTCCGGTGGAGTTTGACTGCGGCGAAGATGCCAAAGTAGCTCTACTCAGCGTTACTGAAGGCGACGACAAACCCGAGAAATACCCCTTGCTCTTTAATTTAGCTTCGG
>CAYJJP010000586.1:0-1001 GCA_964370525.1 uncultured Desulfovibrionaceae bacterium
GTGTCAATCAGTCGCTTGATGTGCCAGCTATAGATACCGTAGAGCTTAGTGGTTTCGGTGTCGATAGCAAGCTTAAAAACATTTTTGGCAGATATGCTACAGCTAGCAGCAACAGGCAGGATCTAGAGGGAGCATTTGAGGAGTTCGAATTTAACTGGGGCGAAGGTGATCCAAGAAACTTCAAAATTTTCGGCAAAGTCAATGCGGATTTTGCGCTACAACCGCAGCAATTGCCTTGCTCTTCTTCTTTTGAGTCGGATGTTTATTCTGACCCTGACGGTGGATCGAGTTGGCTAAAAAGTGGAGACACTTACACAGCGCTAGTTGAAAATGCAGAGTTGCAAATAACTGCATCTCTTGATTCAAAAATCATCGATATTGATGTCGATTTGATATCAGGTGATAGTGTAAAAATTGCGTATACTGAATATACTGGCAACGCATACAGTAGCACTCTATCAGACATTCCGCTATTAGTTGGTAATAACAAAAAAATTGTTCATCTTGGGCACGTGGCATCAGCTAGAATTATAGCAGCAGGCGTGGGTGACTCTTTCTCAATAAACTCAGTTAAAGAAATTCAAAGAGGGATGATTATGGGTAGCGGTGCGATGTGGCAAGAGAGTGAGATTGTATAATGATAACAGTTGAAGATGGTAGCATTGTGGCAGGCGCTAACAGCTATGTAACAGCGGCAGAAATAGCGGAAATGTGCGGCTTGTACGGCATAGCCTTGCCAGAAGATGCGGCGGCAATAGAGGTTGCGGCACGAAAAGGATTCATGATGATTAACTCACTTGAATCAGAATATCAAGGGATGCGAGTTAGCGCTGAGCAGTTGGGGTCATTTCCTAGGTCTGGGATGATTGCTTATGGGTTTTTATATCCTGACTATCGGGTGCCTATTCAAGTAAAAGAGGCGCAGATTTTCGCAATCGATGCAGTGTTAAATAAAGGTTACGACATTAACGCAATAAGCTCTGGTCAAATACTCAAAAGCT